>JAZUQM010000145.1:0-23526 GCA_045605705.1 Candidatus Scatosoma sp. | reverse complement strand
TCAAGGAGCGTATATGATTGCAGAAGTTATCGTCGATATCGCGGCGAGCGAAACGGATAGAATATTCGATTATTTATGCGACGACGGCATAGCCGTCGGCAGCCGTGTTCGCGCGCCCTTCGGCGGAAAAATTCTGCCCGGCTTCGTTATGCGGGTAAAGGAAACCTCTTCTCTGCCTATCGAGCGTTTGAAAAAGGTGATTCCTTACGAGGACGAGCTGCCTGCGTTAACCCCCGAATGCCTTTCCTTAGCTGAAAAACTGACAGCGCGCTACCGCGTGCCAAAGGCTTTGACCTTGCGCCTGTTTTTGCCCGCTGAAATGCGGACGGGCAAGGTGCGTGAGCTGACGCGGAACTATGCTGCGCTGTGCGTTGCCGTAGAGGAAATGAAGCTTGCCAAAACGGCGAAAAATCAACTCGGCGCCGCGCTGTATTTAGCTGAGCACGGTAAGACGGACTGCGCGTATTTGAACTCTATTTTCCCCGGCGGGGTGTCTGCTTTGGAGAAAAAGGGATACGCCGTTATCACCAAAGAACAAATTTTACGCGACCCGTATAAGAGTGTGAACGCCGAAAAAGTGGAGCGCACCTTAACCCCCGACCAAGCCCGCGCGGTAGAAACGATACACACCGACCCCCGCACGGTACAGCTTTTGCACGGGGTTACGGGCAGTGGGAAAACGGAGATATACCTCACCTTAATCGCCGAGTGCTTGAAAGAGGGTAAAAGCTCGATATTTTTAGTGCCTGAAATTTCCTTAACGCCGCAAATGCTGTCGCAGCTTCGCGCGCGGTTTGGGAAAAACGCGGCGATTTTGCATAGCGGGCTTTCCGCAGGCGAGCGTTTTGACGAATGGTGGCGACTTCGCACGGGCGAGGCAAAAATCGCCATCGGCGCAAGGAGCGCGATTTTTGCGCCGCTTGAAAACCTCGGCGTGATTATCGTGGACGAGGAGCACGATTCCAGCTACGCAAGCGAATCCGCGCCCCGCTACACGACCTTTGACGTAGCGCATCTTCGCGCCAAGAAAAACAATTGTAAATTAGTGCTGGGGAGCGCAACGCCCTCGGCGGAAACGTATAAACGGGCAAAGGACGGGGAATTTTCCCTCATTCGCTTGGAAAAGCGTATCAATAAACGCCCCCTGCCTGAAATCATTATCGCGGATATGCGAAGAGAGGTAAGAAGGGGAAATAATTCTTCCTTTTCGGGGGCGCTCAAAGAAGAGCTTTCCAAATGTCTTGCCCAAGGCAAACAGGCGATACTTTTTCTCAACCGCAGAGGGTATTCGCAAACGGTGATTTGTAAGGAATGCGGCTACGTTGCTAAATGCGAGGCTTGCGACGTTTCCCTCACCTATCACAGGGACGAAAACTGCCTAAAATGCCATTATTGCGGGACAAAATACAACATGCTTTCCGCCTGTCCCGACTGCGGGGGGAGAAAGCTCTCCTATGCGGGTACGGGTACGCAAAGGATCGCGGCGGATTTGCAAAAGATGTACCCCCAGGCGCGCGTTATCCGCATGGATAACGACACCACCAGCGGAAAAGAGGGACACTATAAAATCTTAAAAACCTTTGCCGAAAAGAAAGCGGATATTCTCGTCGGAACGCAAATGATTGCAAAGGGGCATGACTTCCCGTCCGTAACCTTAGTCGGGATTTTGGACGCGGATATGAGCTTGCACTTTTCCGATTATCGCAGCGCGGAAAGGACCTTTCAGCTCATCACGCAGGTGGCGGGAAGAAGCGGGCGCGCCGAGGAGCAGGGCAAGGTGGTTTTGCAAACCTTTGACCCTGAGAACGAAGTGTTGCGTTTTGCGACCTCGTACGATTACGAAGGCTTCTACGAAAACGAAATTTCTCTGCGCGCGGCAATGGCATTTCCTCCCTTTTCCAAAATCGTAAGGGTGCTAATTTCAGGCGAGGACGATAAAAAGTGTATAGAGGCTTTACGGGAAGTGTACGTCGGGTTAGAGCAGTTATACACCGAAAATCCCGATAAATTCTTGTTCTTTAACAAGATGCGTGCGCCCATTAAGCGCATACAAAATAAGTACCGCTATCAAGTGCTGATGCGGCTTGCGGATACAAGCGTATTACCTGAAATTTATTCAGTGTGCGCGGAGGCAAGAAACCGCGACGCGTTGGTGAGCGTAGAAGAAAACCCGACGAATTTAAGTTAAGGAGAAAACTATGGCGATTAGAAACGTAGTGCAGGTAGGCGACGAGGTGTTGCGCCAAAAATGCTTTCCCGTAGAAGTATTCGACGAGAAACTGCACGCTCTTTTAGAGGATATGAAGGACACCGTGAAAAAGGAGCAGGGCGCAGGGCTTGCAGCCCCCCAAGTGGGGATTTTACGCCGACTTGCAGTCGTGGACGTAGAAGAGGGATATTTTGAATTTATCAATCCCGTGATTATCCAACAAAAAGGCGAACAATCGGGCTGGGAAGGCTGTCTTTCCGTGCGCGGAAAGAGCGGTATCGTATCCCGTCCCATGAAAGTAACCCTTTCCTATCAAGACAGGTTTGGCGAAAAGCACGTCTTAAAAGCCAAAGGCTTTTTCGCCCGCGCGATTTGCCACGAGCTTGACCATTTGGACGGAGTGCTGTATATCGATAAGGCAACCTATATTGAAAAAAGTTAAGTTTGCCTAACGGTAAGAGAAGTTGTTTTCAACAGAGAAGTTTTCACCTGTGGTGAAAGTGAAGTTTTTGCATTTTTCTAAATGCAAAAATTGCGGGAGAATTACTGTGATAAAGGAATCCGAAATTCGCGATAGGGCAAAACAATTAGCACTGCGTATTATTTATGAGTGTGAAAAGTTGGATGCTCATAACGGAAGAAGCGTTTTGATTAATCAAATAGTAAGAAGCTCTACGTCTATCGGTGCGAATTCGCACGAAGCGAATTATGCGTCGAGTAAAGCTGATTTTATCAATAAATTGCAGGTCGCGTTAAAAGAATGTTACGAAACAGAATACTGGATTGATATATTAAGTGGGGCGAACTGTTTTCAAGAAGATTTTGCAAAAGAGCTTTTACAGGAATGTGGGATTATTCGCAGAATGTTAGTAAAATCTATCAATACTGCGAAAGCAAGTATAAATTAAAGCCACAACTTTGAGCTTTGCTCAAAACTTCACTTTTTTGTGGGCAAAAAAACTTCGTTTTGCATCGCAAAACTTCACTCGCTAAAAGCGAACTTCACTAAAAATCAAACGGAGTTGATTTTATGAAAATTCTATTTGCGGGTACGCCCGAGTTTGCGGTAGCACCGCTTAAAAACTTAATAGACCATGGTTTTGAAGTGGTTGGCGTAATCACGCAAACGGATAAACCGCAGGGCAGAAAGGGGATTCTCACTCCGCCCCCCGTGAAAACGGCGGCAATCGAGCTTGGGATTCCCGTGCTTCAACCCGCTAAAATCCGCGACGAAATCGAGGCGGTTAAATCGTTTGGCGCGGATATTCTTATCACTTGCGCATATGGTCAAATCTTGACCCAAGAGGTGCTGGATTTGTTTCCCTTGGGGGTTTGGAATATTCACGCAGGCTTACTGCCCAAATACCGCGGCGCGTCGCCCATTCAAAGCTGTATCCTAAACGGCGAAACGCAAACGGGCGTTTGCATTATGAAAACGGAATTAGGCTTGGACTGCGGAGATATCCTCTGCATGGGGAAGACGGATATTTTACCGCAGGAAACCTATGGGGAGCTTTCCGCCCGCCTTTCCCTTATCGGCGCGGAGCTTATCGTAACTGCCGTTAAGCTTTTACAAAGCGGGGAATACACCCTCACACCGCAAGGGGAAGAGGGGGTTGGCGTGGTTAGAAAAATCGGCAAAGAGCACGCCAAAATTTCCTTTAACAAACCCGCGAAGGAAATCGTGGACTTGGTGCGCGGCATGAATCCTGCACCCATTGCGTATACCCTCTTGAATGGAGAAAAAATCAATATTTACCGCGCGGAAAGGGTGGAATTTACCGAAACGGAACAGGCGGAGTTTTCTGCTTGTCAAATGGGCGAGGTGCTGTACGATAAACCCAAGCGCGGGCTTGTCGTCAAGTGCTTGGACGGGGGAGTAAAGCTCCTTGAAGTGCAAGCAGCGGGCGGGAAACGCATGGCTGGCGGGGATTTTCTCAACGGCAGAAAAGCGCAGAAAGGGCAGGTGTTTACATGTTAAGCAATCCCGTTTACGACCCCTTTCAAATCCTCACGAAAATCTATCAAAACGGTACGCACTTAAAGCAGGCGATTGCCGATACCTATATTGAGGAGCAATACCGTTCCCGTACGGTCAAAATCGTGTACGGAGTGTTGGAAAAAGACGGATATTTGGAGTTTTGCATACGCCATTATGCGCAAAAAGCGCCTAAATTAGCGGTGCGCATTTTGCTTAAAATTTCCCTTTACATGCTCCTTTACATGGATAAAAAACGCTATATGGTAACCGACTGCGCCGTCAGCCTTTGTAAAAAGCTTGGCAAAAGCGGTGTAAGCGGGTTTGTCAACGCCTTTTTACGTCGGTTTGACAAGGATACGGTGGATAAGGCGTTGCCCCAAGGCGACGAGGGGGAGGCGATTGCGCTTTCCTATCCCGTATACGCCTATAAAATGCTTAAAAAAGAGTACGGCGATAGAGCGAAAGCGATTGCGGGGGCTATGACTTCGGGCGTGTCCGTGCGCTTTGAAAAAGGCGGGGAAAAGTACGCTGAAAAACCGAATATTGCCACCCCCTTTAAGGGCAATTATATCTTTGAAAACTTCGTCCGCGACGAGGGGTTTGATAAGGGCGAATACACCTTTCAATCGGTGGGCAGTATCGCCATTTGCGCGTGTGTTGCTCCTTGCGAAAGCTTGCTTGATTGCTGCGCCGCGCCGGGCGGGAAATCCGTGCTTTTATCTAAAAAATGCAAACAGGTTACGGCGTTTGAACTGCACCCGCATAGGGTAGAGCTTATCACGCAGTATAAAACGCGTATGGGCGTAGAAAATATCCAAGAAATGCAAAAGGACAGCGCGGTATTCGACCCTGAATTTGAGGAGAAATTCGACGGCGTGCTTTGCGATGCGCCCTGCTCGGGCTACGGCACAATCAGCGAAAATCCCGATATCAAGCTGTTTAGAACAGCGGAGGATTTCGAGGGACTTAAAAAGGCACAAACAGCTATTTTATCCACCGTTTCCCGCTACGTGAAAAAGGGAGGGGCGCTGTACTATTCCACCTGCTCGCTGTTCGAGTGCGAAAACGATAGAGTGGTGGGCAATTTCTTGAAAAATCACCCTGAATTCAGCGTGGAAGAAATAGACAGTCCGCTTGCGCACGATAAGAAAAAGTACGGCTTGCAATTTTTACCCGATACCGCCTACGGCGCAGGGTTTTATGTATGTAAACTTGTAAAAGGCGGGGCGAGGGAATGAAAAAGATTTTACAGGATTTATCGTATGCCGAGCTTGAAGAGCTTGTCCTTTCCCTCGGCGAGAAAAAATTTAGAGCCAAACAGCTGTACGAAGGGCTTATGCAGGGCAAGGCGATAGAGGATATTTCCTCTTTGTCCAAGGCGTTCAAAGCCCGCTTGCTTGAAGAGTATGAAAACGCGCCCGTGAAGATTAAGGAAACCTATCTGTCCTCGGACGGTACGGAAAAGTACCTTTTTGAGTATGCGGACGGTAATCTCGTTGAGGGCGTGCTCATGAAATATAAATACGGCTTTACGCAATGCGTTTCCACGCAGGTGGGTTGCCGTATGGGCTGTAAATTTTGCGCCTCTACCCTTGGGGGCTTGGTTAGGAATTTGACGGCGGGGGAGATTTTATCCCAAATCCTCGTAATCAACGCTTTGCATAAGGGCGAAATATCAGGGCAGGGCAAAGAGGCGCGCGCCGTTACCAACGTCGTTTTAATGGGCAGCGGCGAACCGCTTGACAACTACGCCGAGGTACTCAAATTTCTCAAAAACGTAACCGCGGAAGGCGGGGTTTGTATCAGCGCAAGAAACATTTCCTTATCGACTTGCGGTATCGTGCCGAAAATGTATCAGCTCGCGGACGAGGGGCTTCCCTTAAATTTGACCGTTTCCCTGCACGCGACGGACGACGAATCCCGCGCGCGGACAATGCCCGTTGCCAAGGCGTACAAGATAGCGGATATTCTAAAAGCCTGTGAGTATTATTTTAAGAAAACGGGCAGGCGATATTATTTTGAATACACCCTTATCGAGGGGGAAAACTGCGACGAGGAGCACGCGAAAGCGCTCATTGAACTGCTCAAAGGCAAGCCCTGCCACGTCAACCTGATCCGTTTGAACGAAGTAAAAGAACGCTCGCTCAAAGCCATAGGGGACAAGCAAGCATACCGTTTTTTGGGTATGTTAGAAAAGGGCGGGCTGTCGGCGACTTTGCGCCGTCAAATCGGCGTGGATATAGGAGGCGCGTGCGGACAGCTCCGCGCTAGTTACTTGGAAGAGAAACGCGTATAGCACGGCATATTTCCGCAAAATCGGAACCTGTCCTTGCTCACGTACGTATCAGTACGCTCCCGTCGGGCAGAACCGCGAGTTTTGCGAAAATCTACCGCATTCTCCGCGTTTCAAGCCCCGTACTGTGTCTATTAAAATAAGGAGAAAAACGTATGAAAAATATCAAAGTTGCACCCTCTATTTTATCGGCGGACTTTTCCAAAATGGGCGAAGAAGTGCGCTCCTTGGAAGCATGCGGAGCCGACCTCGTACATTGCGACGTCATGGACGGCGTGTTCGTCAACAACATCACGTTCGGCATTAAAATGGTAGAGGATTTGCGTAAAATTACTTCTTTGCCGTTAGATTGCCATTTAATGATTGTGCACCCCGAAAAGTACGTAGAACGCTTTGCAAAAGCGGGCGCGGATATCATCACCGTGCACTATGAAGCTTGTCAGGACAACTTGAAAGAAGTGCTTTTGCAAATCAAGGCGGCGGGCGCAAAGTGCGGTGCGGTTATCAATCCCGACACCCCCGTGGAGAAAATCCGCGAGGTGATTACCCTTTGCGATATGGTGCTAGTTATGAGTGTTTTCCCCGGGTTCGGGGGACAAAAGTTTATCCCAAGCGCTTTGGATAAGCTGCGTGAAATCCGCAAGATAATAAACGAGAGCGGAAAGGAAATCGACCTGCAAATCGACGGCGGGGTAACGAGTGAAAACGTCCAAGAAATCAAGGCGGCTGGTGCGAACGTTATCGTCGCAGGTAGCGCTGTTTTTAAGGCGCAGGATAGGGCGAAAATGATAGCGGATTTAAGAGGATAAACCGTGAAAAGGATAGTTGCTTTTATGTTAGCCGTTTTTACGCTGTTTTTCGTGGGCTGCACCCCGAAATCGGGCAAGGAAATTACGGCGGAAGAGATTATAAAAGCCTATGAAGACGCAGGCTGCGAGGTAGAGATAAGCGACCATACGGATGATCCCGAAATCGGGTATTACAGTATCGCGGCAACGAAGGGCGAAGAGTTTATCTATATACATATATATGACAGCGACGAGAAAGCCGAGGCGGAAACGAAAGAGCGCAAATGGAATATCGTGCTTTGGATTTATGCACTGCCCTTTGGCGAATATCGGTGGTTGAAATCCAAAACCTATGAAAATATTCATTACGAATATTTCAATAGGGAAATGGCAAAGCCTTTGAAAGAATTAATGGATTAACAAAGTAAATGATTGCACAATTAAAGGCGTAAATATGGAGAACGTTCAAAAGAAGAAACTGGATTTCACGGAGGGGAAGGTCTTTTTCAAGCTCCTCCGTTTTATTCTGCCCATTGTGGCGACAAACCTTTTACAAATGTTTTATAACGCCGCGGATATGATGGTCGTCAGTTTATCGCACGAACAAAATGCCGTCGGCGCAATCGGCACGACGGGTTCGTTTATTAATCTTATCTTAAATATCTTTATAGGCTTTTCGGTGGGGGCAAACGTCGTTGTGGCGAGAGAAGTGGGCGCCAAGGATAGAGAAAAGACGCAAAACGCTGTGCATACCGCTTTGCTTATGGCGGTGATTTTCGGGGCTATTGGGGTGGTAATCGGGCTTGCCGTTTCCCGCTCCGTGCTGCGGCTTATGGGCAATTCGGGGAACCTGCTCGAGCTTGCCGTTCGTTATACCTATATCTATTTTTTGGGTGTACCCTTTTTAGCGTTGACCAACTATTTAATCGCCATTTTCCGCGCGAAGGGGGATTCCAAAACACCCCTTATCGTATTGACCTGCGCGGGAGTTTTGAACGTCGGTATGAACTTATTTTTCGTGCTAATCGTTGGACTTTCGGTGGAAGGGGTGGCAATTGCAACGGCGCTTGCAAACGTGGCGTCCTGCGTAGTCTTGCTTATAAAATTACATAAAGACCAAGACTACACGACTTTCTCTTTTAAGCGTTTGGAAATAGAGAAAAACGCCTTCCGCGACATCGTGGTAAACGGCGTGCCGGCAGGGATACAAGGCGCGCTTTTTTCCCTTTCCAATATGCTTATTCAATCGTCTGTCGTAACGGTGAACAACAGCCTCGTGCCGGCGGGAAGCGAGTATGCGCCCGTTGTCAACGGTAGCGCGGCTGCGGGAAATATAGAAGGGTTTGTCTATACCTCCATGAACGCCGTATATCAAGGTGCAATTACGGTTACCAGCCAAAATATCGGTGCGAAGAAGGAAAAGCGAGTAAAAAGGATTTTATATTCCTGCTTGCTGGCGGTGTTTTCCGTCGGCGTTGTCATGTCGGGCTTGGCGTATTTGCTTAGATATCCGCTTTTAGGCTTATACGGCGTCAAAGGCGGCGAGGCTGGGAGTATGGCGGCGCTTGCCATGCAGGCGGCGCTGACGCGGTTTAGATTTATCGTGCTGACTTATTTTCTGTGCGGATTAATGGACGTTTGTTCGGGGGTTTTGCGCGGGATGGGAAAGGCGGTCGTTTCAACGGTGATTTCGCTGTTGGGGGCATGCTTGCTGCGTATGATATGGCTGTGGACGGTGTTTCCCGTTTACCCGACGCTGGAAATTATTTTTATATCCTATCCCATTACTTGGACAATCACAACCGTCTGCGCTTTTATCACGATACAAATTTTACTAAGCAAGCTTATTAAGGCGAGGGAGTAAACGCAAAAAAGCCGACCGTAAAGGTCGGCTTTTTAAGCGTGGTTAAAAGGGCGGATTATTCAGCGTCCGCTTTTTTAAGGGTTCTAATGCAACGTGCGCAAACGTAGCCGTTGGTTTCCTTACCGTCTTCTACGTAGGAAATTTTCTGCACGTTTACCTTAAACGTTCTTCTCGTCTTACGGTTGGAGTGGCTAACGTTGTTACCGGACGCCTGACCTTTTCCGCAAATATTACATACTCTCGACATAGTAAACACCTCCGATTTGGATTTATTTTTTCCTTAGATTGAGCTGTTTTTCTCCGCCCGAAAAAAGCAGGGCGCAAAACAAGCACTAATAATATACCATTTCTAAATAGAAAAAGCAATTAAAAACGCAGCCAAAAACGATAAAAAATAAAAAAAATGAGAAAAAATTGAAAAAGTACTTGCCAAATGCGTGGAAATAGTGTACAATGAATGAGTACTTGGAGAAAGATTATGTCAGTTAACACAAACAACGCATACGGCAAAATATCTATATCCGACCTTGCGATTGCAAAGGTAGCTTCTCATACCGCTATGGAATCGTACGGCATTGTGGAAATGGTATCCCGCCGTTTTACCGACAGCTTGTCTCAGCTTTTCAAAAAGAGCGTGGGCGGGCGCGGTATTAAAGTAACTACCTCCGGGAATCGAATTTACGTAGACGTTTACGTAATCGTAAAATACGGCGTTTCGATCGGCGCGGTTGCGGAATCCTTAAAGGAAGCCATTAAATATAAAGTGGAAGTCTTTACGGGCATGATCGTAGACACCGTCAACGTCAACGTTATCGGGGTTAAATTATAACTTAGATTATTCGGCGCAGACAGTAGAGTTGCGCCTTTTCGTCTTGTGGCCTTTTCCTAACAGTTTCCCTTTTAAGCTACAGACATCGTATAAAATAACAAAGGTAGAAGGAGCATTGAATAATGCATAAAACGATAAATAGCTCTGATTTGAGAAGCATGATTCTCATCGGCGCAAAACAGCTTGAGATTAACCGGGCAAAGGTAGACGCGCTTAACGTCTTCCCCGTTCCCGACGGAGATACCGGCACCAATATGTCGCTTACCATGCAATCCTGCGTAAAGGAAATGACCGCTTGTCCTTCCAGCGCGTTTCCCGAGGTTTGCGATAGCATTTCCAAGGGTGCCTTGAAGGGCGCACGCGGGAATTCCGGCGTTATCCTTTCCCAAATTTTGAAAGGCATGTGCTCCGTTTTCCGTAAAGCGGAAAAAGAAATCGACACCAAAACGTTTGCAAAAGCGTTTGAATCGGGTACGAAAATCGCTTACGGCGCAGTATCCGTGCCTAAAGAAGGTACCATTCTTACCGTTATCCGCATGATGAGCGAACACGCGGTAAAAATCGCCTCCAAGAAAAAAGAAATCGAATCCTTCCTGGAAAGTGTTATCGAGGAGGGGGAAAGAGCGCTTGCGCTCACGCCAGAGCTTCTTCCCGTGTTGAAAAAAGCGGGGGTTGTGGACTCCGGTGGCGTAGGTCTTATGGTTATCATCAAGGGCTTCCTTTCCGCGCTTACAGGCGAGGACGTCGCGGATGATTACGAGGATATGCAAGTTTCCACTGACGAAGCAGAATTTGGCGATAATTCTGCGATTATCGGCATGGATTTAGGGGAAATTCAGTACGCATATTGCACTGAATTTTTCATCATCAACCTCAAAAAGAGCACGACGCTTTCCGCAATCGATAGATTGAGAGAAAAGCTCATGGCAATCGGCGACAGCGTCATTTGTATCGGGGATTTGGAGCTTGTAAAGGTGCACGTGCACACCAATCAACCGGGTAAGGCGCTTACCTATGCGTTGGAGCTTGGCGAGCTTGAAAGACCTAAAATTGAAAACATGCTTGAACAAAACCGTCAATTAAAGGCAAAAATGGACGCGGAAAAGAAGGAAATGGGCATGCTTGCAATTTGTACGGGTGCAGGTCTTTCCGAGATTTTCAAGGATTTACTTGTAGACCGCGTTATCGAGGGCGGTCAAACGATGAATCCTTCCGCAAGCGATATTGCCAGCGCGGCGCAAAAAATCAATGCGGAACATATTTTCATTTTCCCTAACAATAAAAATATCACCTTGGCGGCGGAACAGGCGAGAAATCTTGTGGAAAACAAGACAATCCACGTTATCCCTACCAAAAACGTACCGCAAGGCTTTGCCGCTGCGCTTGAATTCAACCCTGAAGTAAGCGCGGAAGAAAACAAAACCAACATGATCCACGCCCTCGACAACGTAAAGGTCGGGCAGGTAACCTATGCGGTTAGAAATACTTCCTTGAACGGGTTCTCTATTAAGGAAGGGGATATTATCGGGCTTGACGATAAGAAGATTCTTGCAAAATCCCATACTTTGGAGGAAACGGTACTCAAGCTCATCGGTAAAATGAAAGAGGAATTCCATCAGGTAATCACTCTCTACTACGGTGAGGACGTCAACGAGGACGACGCCGAGGCGCTTTGTCAGGTAATTGCGGAAAAATATCCCGATTGCGACGTCGATTTCCATAACGGCGGTCAAGCGGTATATTACTATATCTTGGCATTAGAATAATTCAAAAAAGCTGCATAAATATGCAAAAGAGAACGGGAAGGGCGGAGGCTTTTCCCGTTTTTTGGAGTAAGAGTTATGAAACTTTCCATGCTCCGTTCCATCGGGGAGAAAAGGGAAAAAGATTTTAATAAGCTTGGGATATACGAGGCGGAGGATCTCGTGCGGTTTTATCCGCGCGCCTATCTTGATTTAACCGAGCGTACCTCTTTGAAAACCGCGTACCATAACGACGTGGTTTTGGTGGCGTGCGAGGTTACCCGCGTTATGCCTGTAAACTATGGCAATAAACGCAAAATGGTCAAGGCATTTTGTTCGCAAAACGGTTTTCCGTTTACGGTGGTTTGGTTTAATCAACCGTACGTTGCGCAAAAGCTCAAAGCGGGAGAATACCTCTTTTACGGCAGAGTTCAAAACAAATTCGGGCAAATTTCCCTCGTGAATCCTACCTTTGAGGAGCTGGATAAAAATTACCGTCTAAAAGGTATCGTGCCCGTGTATTCCTTAAAGGGTTCGCTTAGTCAAAAAGTCGTACGTTCGGCGATAAAAGAAGCCCTTCAAAAGTGCGATTTATCAAGTGCGATTCCTTGGCAAATTCGTCAAAAATACGACCTTGCGTCCTTGGAAGCGGCGTACCACCAAATTCATAACCCCGCCGACATGCAAAGCAAGGACAACGCAGCCGAGCGTATCGCGTTGGAGGAATATTTCGTCCTCATTTCCGCATTTAAGATTATCAAGGGCGGGAAGGAAGAGGTTCGACTGCATAATTATACGGTTTCCGCGAAAGAGGTCAAGGAATTTGCGGGGCGGTTCGGGTTTGAGTTTACGGACGGACAAAAGAACGCGGTCAACGAAATTTTCGAGAACTTATACGCTCCGACCCGTATGAACCGTTTGGTGCAAGGGGACGTGGGCAGCGGAAAAACGGCGGTTGCGCTTTGCGGGATTTATATGGCGGTAAAAAGCGGTTATACGGCGGCGTATTTATCCCCCACGGAGGTGCTCGCCGCGCAAAACTATGCCGTTTTACAAAAATATTTCCCTGAATATCGGGTCGGCTATTTGGCAGGGGGTATGACGGCGAAGGAAAAGCGGGAGCTGAAAACGGCGCTCAAGAACGGCGAAATTGATATTCTTTGCGGCACACACGCGATATTTCAAGGGGACGTAGAAATTCCTAAGCTATCCTTTATCGTTTGCGATGAGCAGCACCGTTTCGGCGTTGCGCAAAGAAACGCTTTGGCGGAAAAGGGCGAGGGTGTGGATATGCTAGTCATGAGCGCAACCCCCATTCCCCGTACGCTTTCCTTGATTTTTTACGGGGACTTGGACGTAACGACGATTACCGACAAGCCCAAAGCACGCCAAGAAATTTCCACGAGCATTATCCCTGAATATAAATACGGGGATATGCTGGAATACGTTAGAAAGGAAACGGCGGCTGGTAAGCAGGCGTATTTCGTTTGCGCGAAGATTGACGACGATGAAGAGGGGGCAATCATGAGCGTAGCCGAGCTGTACGAGGAGCTTAAAAACCGTCTGCCCACCGTGCGTTTTGGGCTGTTGCACGGGCGCATGAAAGATAAAGAAAAAGCGGAGATTATGGCGGCGTTTAAGGCGCAAGAATTTGATTGCTTGGTATCCACAACGGTCATTGAGGTCGGGGTAGACGTGCCGAACGCGACGATGATGATTATATATAATGCGGAGCGTTTTGGGCTTTCGCAGCTGCATCAGCTTAGAGGCAGAGTCGGGCGAGGCGCGGAAAAAAGCTACTGTTTCCTGCTTATGGGCGTGGACGGAGAGATTGCCCGCGAGCGTTTGAATACCTTGAAGGAGAGCACGGACGGGTTCAAAATCGCGGAAAAGGATTTGGAAATGCGCGGCGGCGGGGATTTCTTTGGGACAAGACAATCGGGTAAAATGCTGGCGGATATCAAAAATTTGCGATATCCTACGCAGGTTATTTTTGCGGCGAAGCGTCTTTCCGACGATACCTTCGACGGGCGTTATGCGGATGAAAGGCTGCGCGCGGCGGCGATTAAGCGTTATGATAGCTTAAAGGACGTCGTTCTTAATTAAAGCGTGTATATGCGTCGTATTTCTTCGTCAGGCTTGCGTTTTGCCTCGGTCATGTACGTTTTAGTACACTCCCGTCGGCAAATCCGCGCCTTCCTTGAACTACTCGCATCTACCCACTTTAAGCTGCGTACTGTATCGGTTTCAAAACGGCGCAATCTACAAACACGAACGCAAAGACACTAAGACGGGGTGCAGGCTCAGCTTGCCTCGCATCTACCCGCTTTAAGGTGCGTGCTGTATCCGTTTCACAACGGAGCAACCTAAAAACACGGGCGAAAAGACACCAAGACTGCCTGCAAGCTCAGCTTGCCTGTCATATAAATTTATGATAAAAATTTTTCAAAACCCTATTGACTAGTGAAAAAATTTGTTGTATAATAAGAGCGGAATAACCGATCGTGGGGCGGTAGGTTCGTTTTCACGAAGGATGCGGAGGTATGCTATGGCAGTTGAAAAGGCAACCGTTGAAATGAAAAATTTACAATTTGACAAGGACGGGGCAGTTCCCGTTGTTGTACAAGACTACGAAAGTGGGGAAGTACTTTCTCTCTCCTACGTAAATGCCGAGGCGTTGGAAAAGACCCTTTCCACCGGCTACGCGCATTATTTTAACCGCGCGAAAAAGTCGGTATTCAAGCAAGGCGATAAAGCGGGCAATACCCAAAAGCTTAAGGCGTTGTTTGTGGATAACGATTCGGACAGTTTACTTATAAAAGTAGCGCAAAAGGGTAAGGCGGACGCGGAAAAGGGTACCTTTACCTGCTACCCCAACCAAATCGTCGGGGAATACAACACCATCGGCGGGGAAATGTTTGGTAGGCTTCAGCGTATTATCGCGGACGTTAAGAAAAATCCCGAGGACGGCGCGTATACCAGCTTCCTCTTCGTGCGCGGCGTGGACCGCATCGGTAAGAAGGTCGGCGAAGAAGCAGTCGAGCTTGTTATTGCGGCGAAAAACGACGATAAGAACGTCGTGGTCAGTGAGGCGGCGGATTTGCTTTATCACGTCATGGTGCTTTTGAATGCAAAGGGCGTGAAAATTTCCGAGGTTTGCGCGGAGCTTTGTAAGCGTAATAGATAAAATTCAAAAAGACGTAAAAAGCGGTTTGATATTTATCAAATCGCTTTTTTTGTTTGTATAAATCGAAAAATTCTATGGAAGCATGGTGGAAAATTTGAAAAAGCTATTGACAAAGGTTCCCAATATGCTATAATTAGAGTTAGGAAAGTATAAATACTTTTATTAAAAACGACGAAAGGAGTGTTTATTATGAAAAAACTTGGTGTTGTAGCGGCTTTGGCATTGTGCGTAACCGTCGGCGGCGTATACGCAACGTGGAATTACGCAAATAAGGACGTAGAATCCGCGTCCGCAATCTATAAAGTAAGTCTTGCGGGCTTGGGTACGGAGACGCAGAAGGGCAGCTTGGAGGTAGTGGGTTCTGCGCACAACCTTAAAATTGACGACGGCGGAAATTATAAAGCGACGTTAACCTGCGACCCTAGCGGGAAGTTCACCGTTACCTTTACGGCGAAAACGGCGGCGGACGGTGTTTCCGCGGACGTTATTGCCAACGGTATTCACTTGAAATGGTACGTGGATTGCGTTGTCAACTCTTCCGTTACCGACCAAAACGGCGACGGCAAAGTGGATTATAACGACCTGCAATATCAAGGCGTGCCCATTTATTCCATTGATTCCGAGGCGGAAATCATTGATAGAAGCACTGCTGTTAAAAGCGGCAATACTTTTACGTATGAAATTCCCGTAAGCGAAGTTATGGCAAAGATTACTTTAGGTGATTTTACCTTGGACGAAAGATCGGAATACGACGCGTTTGAGGACGTGCTGGAGCTTTGCACCTTCCACGTGCACGTAGCGGAATCGTCGGTAGGAGCTTCTAACCCGTAAACGATAAAATATAAGCGTTAATCCCACGTAATTTTGCGTGGGATAACGCCGTTTTGAGAGAAAGAGATGTCCAATTATGAGATTTATACCTTTCTCCTTTGTCTTATCGTGTTCGTATTGCTTACGGTGCTGTTTACGGCGCTGCTTGCGCATAACGTAAAGCTGAGCGTTAAGCTGATTCGCACGGGTGCGGAGGATGAGAGGATAAAAACTGAATACGAAAGGGCGCAGGCAAAAGGAAAGCAAGGGGGGCTTGTGGGAAAATTGATTTCCCTCCTCTTCACGCTCTTGCTGTGTCTTTTTTGCGCGCTTTCGGTGTACGTTAATCTTGCCTCTCATAACCATGGCGGGGTCATTTCTAAACACATTCCCTCTATCAGCGTTGTGCAAAGCGGTTCGATGTCCTATAAGCACGAGAAGAATAAATATCTCGAAACAAACGGCTTGGACGATCAAATGCAAACCTTCGATTTGATTTTTACGCACGCATTGCCGGATGAAATGGAGTTAAAGTTATACGATATCGTAGTGTACGAGGCGGACGATACCTTGATTATCCACCGCATCGTAGGGATAGAAGAACCCAATGAAAACCATCCCGATCAGCGATATTTTGTAATGCAAGGGGACGCGTTGGAAAATCCCGACCGGTTCCCTGTATATTACAGCCAAATGCGGGCGATTTACAAGGGGGAAAGGATACCTTTTGTAGGCAGCTTCGTATCCTTCCTGCAATCTCCTGCGGGATATTTGTGTATTCTTTTGGTATTGTTGACCCTGATAGTTGTACCTTTGGCAGAACGTAAAATTGCGCGTGAGGAAAGGAAGCGCTTAGGCGCTGTGCTTTCGGAGCTTGCAATGAAAGAGGCGACTGCCGCTACGCTTACTGCACCGTTCATCACGGAAGGGAAAATGCCTCTTGGCAACGCTTATAAAGTAGGCGATGGGTATCATTTTGCCGGGTATTATAATCCGCCCCAAGCCCTTTCTCAGGATGACGCAGACGGGGGTGGCGAAAAATGAAAAAACGGCATATTGCCCTAATTGCAGGGCTTTTGACGGTGATTTCCGCTTCGGGGGTATACGCCACCTGGAATTATAGCGGACGCCCTGACCCGATTGAAACGCAAATCCCGATGAATATGAAATTTGTTCGGCCTATGAGTCCTGAACAAAAAGAGCTGATTGCCGATTTTACGGCAGAGCTGAACAATGCCGATTCCGTTTTACATGATTACGTGGATGATCGGCGTAAAAATCTTATCGAGTGGATTAATTGGTTTGATAAAACGACGCTTGGAAGTATGGACGACAGATATGCAAATCAGTTGAAAGAACTGTTTGATTTGACGAATAGCGATTCCTGCTTTATGTTGGAATTTAAGTATTCCAACGGTCGGTATACGGGGTATAGTCTGTATATTACGGATGAGGATTTATCCCAGTATAGCCGTGGGCAGACGATTTCTCCCATATATCAAATTCCTTATACCTATAACGAGGCAACAAAGCAATGGGAGGCGGGAGAGGCGGTTGCCGGCGCTGCGCCTTACCGTGCTTACGACGCCTACTTCCCTTGGCAAAGCGGACCTGCGTCCTTTAACGTGGACGAGTGGAAGGCCTTGTAAACAAATGCATAATGATTCCCTCAAACCCTTGCGGTTTGGGGGATTTTTTTTGCATTTTTTTTCAAAAAGCGCGAAAAAAGGACAAAATAGTTCTCTTCAAAAGCGATACAATTTTCTACAGTATAAATAGGAGTGCGGGTATGGCAAGAAAAATCGTAATTACAAGCGGGAAAGGGGGTGTAGGTAAAACCACCGTAGCCCTTGCCCTTTCCGCGCGCCTTGCCGAGCGGGGAGAGCGCGTCGTGCTTTGCGACGGAGATTTCGGCTTAAACAACGTGGACGTTTGCGCCCGCGTGGAGCACCTTGTTACCTACGATATCGTAGACGTTATCGAGGGGAGGTGCAGGGCGAAACAAGCCCTTGTCAAGCATCCCGATTTTGGGAATTTGTACATACTCGCCAGCAACAACACCGCGCCTGAGCGGTACGTTTCTCCGCAGGCGGTTAAGTTGGTTTTAGACGGGCTTGCTCCGCAGTTTGATTTTATCATTATAGACTGTCCCGCAGGGCTTGACGACGGATTTCATAGGGCGGTGGCTTGCGCGGACGAGGCAATCGTCGTTACCACTCCACAGCTTGCTTCTCTTCGCGACGCGGATAAGGCGCTTACTTTGCTAAAAAGCTATCATCTAAAGG
The DNA here is from genome assembly GCA_045605705.1 of Candidatus Scatosoma sp. GTDB lineage: Bacteria > Bacillota > Clostridia > Christensenellales > Borkfalkiaceae > Scatosoma. The sequence continues at coordinate 5,538 of JAZUQM010000145.1, read as the reverse complement.
AGTTGTCCGTCGTTGTGAACCGCTATAGAGGGGATTTGCTGTTATCGGGAGAGTGTTTATCTCCAAAAGAAATTAACGACTTACTCAAAACCCCGATTTTAGGGCTTTTACCCGAGGATTACGGTATCGGCGAAGGGGAGCTTAGCGCTATCCATCCCGCGGTGCGGGTGCTTGCGAACAATTTGACAACGGGCAGGCGAAAGCTGTACGACGTTACCAAAAAGTACAGCGGTTTGTGGGGGAACGTGAAGAGGGTGTTGAGAAAACGGCTATAAAAGGGTGAATTGTTCACTTCGTTCACGTGAATTGCTCTGCGGGCGTGAATAGTCCCTAACGGGATGTGAATTGCGTTGCAGAGCAACGCGTTGTGGAAATATTACAATAACGGCAACGAAGTTGCCAATTCACGAACGCACAGCGTTCAATTCACGGCGATAGCCAATTCACGAAAAGCAACGCTTTTCAATTCACTCCTCAAAGAGGTAATTATGCGCACGGACGACTTTACAAGGATAAACAATCTTTTACAAGCGGATAAATCGGTGATGAGCGACGGTTGCAAAGCTCTCGTATTGCAGGATTTTGCCGAGAAATTTAACGAGTATTTCGACCTTATCGGTTTGCCTCGCATGGAGCTTACCTGCAAAAACGGTACATACAGCGTAAAGCTTGCTTTCGAAGCGGAGCGCATAAAAAAATTCAACGTTTTGAAATAGGAGAGCGTATGACGAGGAAATTTCAAATCCTGACTGATTCTGGCTGCGATATGCCCGCGGAATATTTACAAAAGCACGGCGTCGAGTGCGTGCCCCTCGGGTTTGCCATGGACAATATTAATTACGAGGGGGAGTGCGGGGAGAAAATCGCTCCCAAAGCCTTTTATGAAAAGCTTCGCCAAGGGAGTATGCCCACCACCTATCAGGTAACCGCCGAAACGGCGGAGTGGAGAATGGAGCCGTTTTTGGCGGCAGGCAAGGACGTGTTTGTTTTAGCGTTTTCCTCGGGACTGTCGGGTACGGCGGACAGTTTTTTCGTGGCGCAGCGCAGGATGTCCAAAAAATATCCCAAACGCAAAATCGTTGTTATCGATTCCCTTTGCGCGTCCATGGGACAGGGGTTACTTCTCGATTATTTGATTAAAAAAGCGGATACGGGCGCGGAGATAGAGGAAACGGCGGAATATATCGAAAATCTAAAGCAAAAAATTTGCCACCATTTTACGGTGGACAGCCTGTTTCACTTAAAGAGGGGAGGGAGAATATCGGGCGCGACGGCGGTCATAGGGTCTATCCTAAAAATCAAGCCCGTCATGTACGTGGACGAGCGGGGCAAGCTCGTCGTTAGGAATAAGATTATGGGTAGAAAAAAAGCCCTCAATACGCTCGTAGACGAGCTTACGGAGAGCATGGATGGACAGGATGGGCCTATATTTATCAGCCACGGCGACTGTATACAAGACGTGGAGGACGTGCAAGGTTTAATCAAGGAGCGTTTTCCTAATGCGGAAATTACCGTCAATTATATCGGGCCGGTAATCGGCTCGCACTCGGGTGCGGGTACGCTTGCACTATTCAACAAGGGGAGAGGTCGCTGACGCTTACAACTGTCAGTGTAGCGTTTTCCACCTTAAACTTAATTTCGTAATCGGCAAACCGCATGCCGTATATTCGTTCGGGGTCGTCCTGATAGGAAGGACGAGGGTCTTCGGCTAAGCATTCGCAAAGTCCCGCGCGTTTTTCAACGGCGATTTTTGCAAGTAGTTCTTCGGGGAAAACCACCTCCGCCCGCCGTTTTTGGTGGGTGTCGGTGTATCCGCCCGTTGCCTCGGGAATGCAATCCGCATAGGGCAGGTACGGCTTGACGTCGAGAATGGGGGTATTATCCAATAAATCCGCCCCCGATACGATAAGCACCGTACCCTCCTCTTTCGTGTGCTCTACGGAAAGGAGCCTTACACAGGACAGCCCGATAGGATTAGGGCGAAAGGGGGAACGGCTGGCAAATACGCCTACCCGCTTATCCCCGCCAAGACGTGGAGGACGGACGGTAGGGGAAAATGCCTTTCTATGCGCGAGGGAGAAATCGAATACAAGCCAAAGATGGGAAAATCCCTCGATTTCGCGGAACGCCTCTGCGTTTGCGTATTCGGGCTTGAATACGATTTTAGCAAGCAAAGAGGGCGCGCGCCCGCTTTGGCGGGGAATACCGAATTTTTCCTTAAAGTCCGTGCGTATGTACGCGATAGGTTTTACCGTAAACGAATTTTCCATATTATATTTAGTATACCTTTTCTCTGCCGCTTTGTCAAGCGGTTTTTTTTTGCATAAAAATATGCAGAATACTCATTTTATAAATTATTTTATGCAATTATGCAATATATTCAAAAAGTATTCACAAACTTTTCCAAATATTTATATTTTAATATATAAAAGCGTTTGACAAAGCGTTTTTGGGGTTGTATAATCAATGTATAAATTGAATAGAACGAAGGAGAATTCTTATGGAAAAGAAAGACATTAAAAAAGTAGTGCTTGCATATTCGGGGGGCTTGGATACCTCTATCATTATTCCTTGGTTGAAGGAGAATTATAATAATTGCGAGGTTATCGCGGTCAGCGGGAACGTAGGGCAGGCGGACGAGCTTGAGGGCTTGGAAGAAAAAGCGATTAAAACGGGCGCGTCCAAAATTTATATTGAAGATTTGACGGACGAATTTGTAGACGATTACGTTATCCCCACCATGATGGCAGGGGCGAAGTACGAGGAATATCTTTTAGGTACCTCCTTTGCCCGTCCCGTTATTGCAAAGCGCATGGTAGAGATTGCCAAAAAAGAAGGTGCGGACGCGATTTGCCACGGCTGTACGGGTAAGGGTAACGATCAGGTGCGTTTTGAGCTTACGATTAAGGCGTTTGCGCCCGATATGCCCATTATCGCGCCTTGGAGAGAATGGTCGATTAAATCCCGTGAAGAGGAAATCGATTATGCAGAGGCGCATAACGTTCCCTTGAAAATCAACCGTGAAACCAATTATTCCAAGGATAAGAACCTTTGGCACTTGAGCCACGAGGGGTTGGATTTGGAGGATGCGGGCAACGAACCTTTGTATGAAAAAGAAGGCTTCCTTGAGCTTGGCGTATCTCCCTTGCAGGCACCCGATAAGCCTACTTATATCGAGCTTGAATTTGAAAAGGGCAGACCCGTAGCACTCGACGGCAAGAAGATGAGCGCGAAAGAGATTATTCTTGCCCTCAACAAGGTAGGCGGCGCAAACGGTATCGGGCTTTTGGATATCGTAGAAAACCGACTGGTTGGTATGAAGTGCCGCGGCGTATACGAAACCCCCGGCGGGGAAATCTTGTACGCGGCGCACAGCTATTTGGAAACCCTTTGCTTGGATAAGTACACCGCGCATAAAAAGCAGGAGCTTTCGGTATGCTTTGCGGAGCTTGTTTACAACGGACAATGGTTCACCCCCTTGCGCGAAGCGCTTTCCGCGTTCGTGGATAAGACGCAGGAAAACGTTACGGGTAAGGTGCGTTTGAAACTTTATAAGGGCAACATCATCAAAGCGGGCGCATGGAGCGATTATTCCCTGTACTCGGAAGAGATTGCAACCTTCGGCGAGGACCACGTATACAATCAAGCGGACGCAACGGGCTTTATCAACCTGTTCGGGTTGCCCATTAAAGTGCAGGCGCAGGTTAACCAAGCCAACGAAAATAAGAAGAAATAAGCTATGCAGTTGCAAGGGAAAAAGGTCGCGTTTTTAGGCGATAGTATTACGGCGGGCGTAGGCGTAAGCGAGCCTTGCTATAGCTACCCCCGCGTGTTTGAAAAGCTGGCAAGCTGCGAAGTGTTCGTAGACGGTATCAGCGCAACCCGTATCGCCCCGCAAAAGGACGACGGTGTGGAAATACACCCGAATCAGCATTTTATTATGCGCGCGCCTTTCTTGCCTGCTGATGCGGATATTATCGTCGTGTTCGGCGGTACGAACGATTTCGGGCACGGCAATATTCCGTTTGGCGAGTTTGAGGATAGGACGGTAGATACTTTTTGCGGAGCGCTGCATACCCTTTGTCAAACGCTTATCCAAACCCATCCCAAGGCAACCGTTATTTTTATGACTCCGTTGCACCGTACGACGGAAGATGACGAGGTCAATGAAATCGGTTTGCCTAGGAAAAAACTCATTTCCTACGTGGAGATGATAAGGCGGGTTTGCGAGTATTACGCGTTGCCTGTTTTGGATTTGTATGCGCTTAGCGGTATGCAACCCGCCGTGCCCATCAATCGGGAGCTGTATATGCCCGACGGCTTACATCCCTCAAACGCGGGTGCGGAAAAAATTGCAAGGCTTTTGCATGCATTTATTTTAAGTTTATAACTCTTTTTTGCCTATCACTTGCGGGTGGTAGGCAAAGTGCGTATTTTGAAAGGACGGATTTTCATGGAAAAGATGTGGGCGGGGCGTTTTCAAAAAGCCCTCGATAAAAAAGCGGACGACTTCAATTCGTCTATTCGCTTTGATTGCAGAATGTACGCGCAGGACATTCAAGGCTCGATTGCGCATGCGGCCATGCTTGCTAAGCAGGGCATTTTAACGCACGCGGATAAAGAGCTTATCACCGACGGACTTATCGGGATTTTAGAGGACTTGACAAGCGGAAAGCTTGTTTTCGACGAGAACGCGGAGGATATTCATATGTTCATTGAAAGCGAGCTGACAAAGCGTATCGGCGACGCGGGAAAGCGTTTGCATACGGCAAGAAGCAGAAACGATCAGGTGGCAGTGGATATCCGTTTATACCTTCGCGACGAAGCGAAAATAATCGTTGCGCTTTTGAAGGATTTAATCAAGACGGTCGTGGACAAGGCGGAAGAAACGGCGGACGTTATCGCACCTGCGTATACCCACCTGCAGCGCGCCCAGCCGATTGCCTTTGGACATCAACTCATGGCGTATGCCGAGATGTTTTTCAGGGATATCGCAAGAATAGAAAACGCGGTATCTAACATGAACGAAAGCCCCTTGGGGTCTTGCGCTTTGGCAGGGACGACCTATCCTACGGATAGAGAATTTACCGCAAAGGCGCTTGGGTTTAGATGTCCGACCTACAATAGCATCGACGGCGTTTCGGATAGGGATTTTTGCGTGGAGCTGCTTTCGGCGTTCGCGCTGATTATGACCCACTTATCCCGTTTTTCCGAGGAAATCATTCTTTGGTCTAGCTGGGAATTTAAGTTCGTGGAGCTGGACGATAGCTATACCACAGGCTCGTCCATTATGCCCCAAAAGAAAAACCCCGACATGGCGGAGCTTGTTCGCGGTAAGACGGGGCGGGTGTACGGCGATTTGATGGCAACCTTGACCATGTTAAAGGGCTTGCCCTTGGCGTATAACAAGGACATGCAAGAGGATAAAGAGGCGATTTTCGACGCGCTTGACACCGTGAAGATGTGTTTGGAAGTCTTCGCGCCCATGGTGGCTACTATGAAAGTGCTGAAAGAAAACACCTACCGCGCGGCGCAAAA
>JAZUQM010000144.1:0-5299 GCA_045605705.1 Candidatus Scatosoma sp. | reverse complement strand
TCCGACTTATTTTTCCGCCCGAAAGCTTACACATAATTCTAGCCACGAGCAAACCACCAATCGTACCGCACGCAAACGCCACGAGCCCAAGCCCGATAATCATAAGCGTTTGCAGTTGCAAGAAGGTCGTGCCGTAAGCCTTACAGCCAACGGAAACGCCGAGAAATATGGTAACCGTATTCATCAAACCGTTTTGTGCTTGAGAAGAAAGTCTGTCGCATACGCCCGATTCTTTAAGCAAATTGCCAAGCATAAGCATGCCCAAAAGAGGCACAGCATCAGGCAATAAGCACCCTACCACAAGGGTTACCAGTATCGGGAAAATGATTTTTTCCAGCTTACTTACCGTACGGAGCGGTTTCATTTTAATTTGACGCTCACGCTTAGGCACAAACAACTTCATTAGAGGTTTTTGTATAATGGGGATGAGCGCCATATACGAATATGCCGCAACTGCGATAGCCGAAAGCAAATCGTCGGGCGTATATTTAGACAAGGTTTGCGTAACGTAAATTGCCGTAGGTCCATCCGCACCGCCGATAATCGCAATAGAACAAGCTGCCGCAAGGTCAAAGCCAAGCACAATCGCACCGATGAGCGTCAAGAAAATACCAAGCTGTGCCGCTGCACCGATTAGCATGCTCTTAGGATTAGAAATAAGCGGACCAAAGTCCGTCATAGCACCGATTCCAAGGAAAATAAGCGGAGGATAGATAACTTTATCTACACCGTAGAAAAGGTACCAAAGCAAGCCTTTATTTTGTACGTCGTCAAAGCTTACCCCTTCGTTTTGAATGCCCCAAAGGATATCATGCGCCCCAGGAAGGTTAATAAGGAACATACCAAAGGCAATTGGTAATAATAGCAGCGGTTCAAATTTCTTTACGATTGCAAGGTACATCAAGACAAACGACACCAAAATCATGACATAGTTTTGCCATGAGCCAGACGCTAATCCCGATTGCTCCCACAAACCGACGAACATACTGCCTATGTCTGCGAGTAAATTATTTAACACAATACTACCTCGTTTCGTATAATTAGGAAATTACCGCTAAAACGGCATCCGAGTCCACGTTTGCACCTTTTGCAACCTGGAAATGCACGACGCCGTCGCAAGGCGCGGTAATATCATTATCCATCTTCATTGCTTCAAGCACGAGAATGGGCTGATCCTTCTTAACCGTAGCGCCATCCGCGAGCAAAAGATTTTTGATAAGTCCAGGGAAAGGCGAAAGTACCTTTTCCCCATTCGCCGCCGCTGCTTTGGGCGCTATTACAGGCGCGGGGTCCGCTTTAGGTGCGGAAGACGCCACGGGCGCAGAGGATACACCCCCTACCTCTTCTACTCCAACTTCATAAGATTTACCGTTTACTGTGATAATAAAATTACGCATAATCATTTCTCCTTACTCTCTTTATTCTTTTAACTGTAAATTCACATTTAGGATTATTGGTTTGGTAAAACGCCGTTATAGCAGCCATAATGACAGCTATCGTTTCTTCATCCAGCTCATCGCTAGGTTTAGAGCTGGAAAGAATATTTACTGAAGATGGAACTGGTTTAGCCGTTTTATCCTTCGTCTTCTTCATAAGATAACCGACCAACCAAACCGTGAACACCAAAAAGGCAATTCCAAGGAACACAACGGCAAATCCCATCAAGGCATACAACAAAACCTCAGGAATTTCCGGTTTATAGTTGTACTTATCCAATTGAGCGCTTGTTAATAAATTTAATAACATAGACACCTCTTATTTTGCAAGCATTTGCAATGCTGCTATCAAGTATTGTTTAACAAATTGCGGCTCGATAATCGCATCAATATAGCCGTTTTTTGCGGCATTTACAGGATCAGAGTTCTCGTCCGCATACCTCGCCGCAAGCGCCGTCTTGTCTGCTTTTTCGTCGTTTAATTCAATTTGAGCTCCCTGCACACTGTCAAAAAGCGCAATTCTTGCATTCGCAAAAGCACAAGAATAATCAAAACCAACGGATTTAGACGCAAACAGCGAATATCCCAGCCCCACAGCCTTTTTATAAACAACCGCAATCTTCGCCGTATCCAAAGTGTCGAAAACTTCTAAATATTCCGCAATCTCTTTCATGACACGGCTGTTGTTTACGCAAGTGCAAGGGCAAATTCCCTTTACGTCGCCAAAGGTGATAAAAGGCAAATCGTAGCAATATGCCAATCTTGCAAAATTCTTAATTTTTGCAACCTTTGCTTCGTTTAACTCTACACCTATTTCTCCGCCGTCAAATACAACGGCGGCAACGGAAATACCGCCGATACGAGCCAAAATTGTTTTCACTTCAGGCTCGCAAATACTCCACACCTCCAACGGTTTTTCAAAGATGCCCAAAAGCGTTTCCGTTGAAACCGTTTTATTCAAAACGGGGGCATTTTCGTTTAATTCCGCTTCGGTTACAGGAATACTTACAAGGTTGTTAATTGCAATAAGCTTTTCCCTTACTTCGCCAAGATTTTTTACTTCAAATGCAGGAACGCCAGACTTGTCCAAGGCTTGCGCACCGCCAACCTCTTCCTTTGAAAGATTTTTCCCTAACTTAGCAGAAAGTACAAGCGGGCTGTTAATGGCAAGTACGCTCTTTTTCTCGATAAAGAATGAAAAATCCGCTACAGCTGCAAGCATCGCCGCCGAACCGTATACTTCTCCGTTTACAACGACGTATTGAGGAACCACACCCTTTAATTGCGTGCTTCTTGCAAGTAATTTACCCAACCCTTCAAGCACGGTAATCCCCTCGCCAACCTGTACGCCTTGCGTATTAAGCAAATACAATACAGGGGTAGCATTTTTCTCCGCCAAATCTAAGCATTTTACGATTTTTTCACAATTTGCTTTGGACATACCACCGCGTAAAACGTTAAAATTTTGCGCGACTACGTAGAAGGGATATCCTTCTACCGTAGCAAAACCGGTTACCACGCCCTCGCCCGCCGCTTCTTCACCGTAAAAGTCGTTTTGGGAAAAGCTGAAAGCGGAAATCTCCACAAAGCTTTCCGCATCGATAATTTCTTCAATTTGCGAACGGATTTCCTTTGCAAAAGACGCAAGCCGTGCTTTTCGCTCTTGTAATAACTGAATTTTATCCATAATTTCTCCTTCAAGAATCCGCATTTATTTTTATGAAAATTTCAAACTCTCGACCAAATACTATTATACACTATATCCCGTCAAATTGCAAGAATTGGACAAAAAAAATTCCTAAATTTGTCAAAAAAAATCGACGCATTTACCGTTTTTTTCGTTCATCTTTCCATTTGCGTATTTTCTCCTGAATATCATCCATATTCTTATAAAGAATTATAAACGACGTAATAATGCCGACAATGAAAATACCCCAAAGCATCAAGCCCCACCAAGTATCAAAAGGTATAAATTCAAATGAATAACAGGTGGCAAAAACGGCTAGAAGCCTTGAAATAAAAATCATCACCAAAAAGTAGTTTGTCGTCATGGACGATAGCCCCGCCACAAAACACAACACGTCATCGGGGAAAACGGGCAACAAAAACATCACGGTTAAAAATAGGCTATCCTTCCCCTTTAGTTTCCTCTGCCACTTTTTGAGAGCTCCTTCGCCTATTATCCAAGTAACTGTCCGCGCCCCAAGCTTTCTACCGATAAAAAATGCCGTAGCTGACCCAAGTAAAATACCTATTAAGCTATAGATTGCCGTCTTAAAAGGTCCGAACAGCGCAACACCCGCAACCGTACTAACAATACTTGGTATAGGTAAAATCACGACTTGAAGATATTGCAATAAAATATATAAAATGGGCATCCATGCACCCGATTTTTCAATATAAGCTTGTAATTTTTCAGGCGTATTTACAATGTTGAAGAACCCTGTTTTTTGGAAAATATAAATAAGAGTCAAGCAAAATCCAAGGAAAATATATAGACTTAAAAAAGTCTTGATAATTGTTTCCTTATCTCGTAAGGTAAAATACACGCATACTCCGCATAATAAACACAGTGCAACAACGGAAACGACACTCATCCACGCTCTATTTTTAGTAACAAAGAGATTATTCGTTCCATAAATGCACAACACGGAGAACAAAATACAAAATGCCGTAAATAAAAAGAAAACGATTAAAAATAACCATTTTCTTTCTTCTTTCTTTTTATGTGTTTTCATATCTTGCATACTTCCTCCACGTCATTATATAGTATGCAAATTTTCCCCGAAAAATATAATGCATCAATCGGTATTTTCCACGTCTATATGCGGAAGCTTTTCCCTAAGCTCGACGATTGCGGCGCGGGCAAGCTCATCGCAACGATTATTCAGCTCGTCATCAGCGTGCCCGGTTACCTTATGAAAGGTTACCTCGTGTTCACGGGTCATTTTGTAAAGTTCTTCCCACAAATCTACATTCAGCACCGCCTTCCCGTCAGCCTTCTTCCAACCGTTCTTTTTCCAAGCATAAATCCAACCGTTTGTAAACGCATTCACCGTATACGCGGAATCGCTATAAACTTCTACCTTGCAGGGATATTTCAATTTTTTTAACCCTTCCAATACGGCCATGACTTCCATACGGTTATTAGTCGTTTGTGCCTCCGAGCCACTATACTCTCTTTTGTGCTCTCCAAAAATAAGTATGCCAGCATATCCGCCAAGTCCAGGGTTTCCCGAACAAGCTCCGTCTGTATATAGAATAACCGTTTTCTTTTCCATAACAATCCTAGATAAATGTTTATTTTTATGAATTTTCCCGATATTCGCCTTAAAAATAATTGACAAATAGTTTTTTTTGTTATATAATGACTAAGATGTTTAGGGGAGTGGCTCAACGGTAGAGTAGCGGTCTCCAAAACCGTAGGTTGCGTGTTCGAATCGCGTCTCCCCTGCCAAGGCTTGTGTCGTTTGATGCAAGCCTTCTTTTATATCCCGTTAGCCCACACGACACAGCGGTAGCGTAGCGTTTCCCACCAAAACCACAGGTTACGTGTTCGAATCGCGTCTCCCCTGCCAAGGCTTGTGTCGTTTGACGCAGGCCTTCTTTTATATCCCGTTAGCCCTCACGACACAACGGTAGCGTAGCGTTTCCCACCAAAACCACAGGTTGCGTGTTCGAATCGCGTCTCCCCTGCCAAGGCTTGTGTCGTTGGATAGAGGTTTTTTATTCCCAAAGAAACACCTCAATAAAGCATAACATCTTTTCAAAAAAAAGTCAATCTTATTAAGGAGTTTTTTATGATCAAGTGCGTTTTATTTGACCGCGACGGTACGTTAGGCGAGTTAGGCGATAAGCGCTTC
>JAZUQM010000143.1:0-11825 GCA_045605705.1 Candidatus Scatosoma sp. | reverse complement strand
TTAGCCGCGTCGATAGCCGCCTGCAAGGTGGACTTATCGTTTTCGTCCAGCTTGTCGCCTGCTTCTTTCATCGTTTGCTCTACCGAGAAAATCATGCCGTCAAGCTTGTTGCGATTATCCACTTTTTCTTTGCGCTTTTTGTCTTCTTCCGCGAACTGTTCCGCCTCTTTCACCGCCTTGTCGATTTCTTCTTCCGAAAGGTTGGTAGAAGAGGTAATCGTGATATCCGTGGACTTGCCCGTACCCTTATCCTGCGCCGTTACGTGTACGATACCGTTTGCGTCGATATCGAAGGTAACTTCGATTTGAGGAATACCGCGGGGCGCGGGCGCAATACCCGAAAGCATGAAGTTGCCGAGGGTCTTGTTGTCCTTGCAGAACTCGCGTTCGCCTTGTAATACGTGGATATCTACGCTCGTTTGGTTATCCGCCGCCGTGGAGAAGATTTGACTCTTCTTAACGGGAATGGTCGTATTTCTGTCAATGATACGGGTGAACACGCCGCCGAGCGTTTCAATACCAAGGGAAAGCGGGGTAACGTCGAGAAGGAGCACGTCCTTAACCTCGCCCGTCAAAACGCCGCCCTGAACCGCTGCGCCGATCGCTACGCATTCGTCGGGGTTGATACCCTTGAAGGGTTCTTTGCCCGTAACTTCCTTAACCTTTGCAACAACTGCAGGCATACGCGTCGAACCGCCGACAAGGATAACCTTATCGATATCGCTGTACGAAAGCCCTGCGTCCTTCATAGCCGCTTTCATAGGCGCAACCGTGCGCTCCAAAAGGTCCGCCGTCATTGCCTCGAATTTTTGCTTGGTAAGCGTTACGTCAAGGTGTTGAGGACCGTCCGCACTCATGGAAATGAAGGGAAGGTTGATGTTGGTGGAAGTCATGCCCGAAAGCTCGATTTTTGCTTTTTCCGCAGCCTCTTTCAAGCGCTGCATCGCCATTTTATCCTTGGAAAGGTCGATTGCGTGGGATTTCTTGAACTCGTCAACGAGGTAAGAAATAATCTTGTTATCCCAGTCGTCGCCGCCGAGCTTGGTGTCGCCGTTGGTTGCAAGCACTTCGAATACGCCGTCGGAAATTTCAAGGATGGATACGTCGAACGTACCGCCGCCGAGGTCGTAAATCATGACCTTGCCGCCCTTGTCTTTATCCAAACCGTACGCAAGTGCCGCCGCCGTAGGCTCGTTGATGATACGGAGCACGTTAAGCCCTGCGATTTTACCTGCGTCCTTGGTTGCCTGACGCTGTGCGTCGGAGAAGTATGCGGGACAAGTGATAACCGCCTCGGTTACCTTTTGTCCAAGGTAAGCTTCCGCGTCCGCTTTCAATTTGGAAAGGGTCATTGCGGAAATTTCCTGAGGGGAATAATCCTTATCGTCAATTTTTACTTTGTAATCAGAGCCCATGTGGCGCTTGATAGAAATAATCGTTTTGTCGGGGTTAGCAACCGCTTGACGCTTTGCCGCCTGACCGACCACACGCGAGCCGTCCTTTTGGAAAGAAACGACGGAGGGGGTCGTTCTCGAACCTTCCGCGTTTGCGATAACGACGGGTTCGCCGCCTTCCATAACCGCTACGCAAGAGTTGGTCGTACCAAGGTCAATACCAATAACTTTACCTGCCATAATTTTATACTCCTTTTCGCCGAATTTCGGCGCGTTGTTTTTATTTACAATTATATGTAACCGCCACAAACGGCGATTAAACAAAAATTTTTGAAAAAATAATAAAAGACGGAGAAATCTCCGTCTTAAAAATATTATTTGTATTACATGGCAACGGCAAAAGCAATTGAAATAAAAACGCCGGTCGCACTTAAAATAAAGTTGAGCAGACTCCAAAACTTCACCGTATCCTCCGTACCTTTTTGCCAACCGAGAATAAACGCCGTAAGTCCCGTACCCAAAGCCCCAAGGCTCAATATCAAACCGGGAATAACGTACCCTTCCCAAAAATATATGCTGATGTATTGATAAGAAGAGGTAGATCTAAGCTTAATAGTAGGGTCGCTTAAAGCAAGAAAAGCAAAGAATAACGCTAAGCAAAAACAACCGAAGGATATAACCGTTAAAAGCTTTACTGCCCCTTTTTTGTCCATGGGCTTGCTATTATTTTCCGCTTTAGACACGCTTTTTTCAGGCAGGTTATTCGTTAAACAACCGCAATCAGGACAAACGAAAGCCTGTTCACATAATTCTTTCCCGCAATTTTTACAAAACATGGTTTACCCCCTATCCGTTACATCATTGCCAAGGCAAGGATAAAATTTGCCGAAGCAATCGCGATTGCGGCAATAGAGAAGTTTTTCCCCTTACCGCCCCGCTTTGCCGCTCTCGACAAACCGATACCGCCAAAAACCCAACCTAATATAGGTGTAAAGAACGAGCAAACAAAACCAGCCACAGCCATTCCGTTTTTTTGCGGTTTCTCCTCGGCTTGAGAAGTAAGCAAATCCCCGTTCACCAAACAGCCGCAACCAGTACACACTACCGCATTATCGGGAAGCTCTTTCCCGCAGTTAGAACAAAACATTTTAATTCCTCCTTTGTTTTATCTAATGTACACATTATATAATGTAAAAATCTATTTGTCAAGTGTTTTTTTGCAATATAATGTAAATATTATCTAATGCGGGGGTTATATAGTATGAAATTGCGGGTTTTGGATATTTTGCAACAAAAAGGAAAGTCAAAATATTGGTTGTACATTCAAATGGGGCTTAGTTATCAAAATTTTAATAAGCTTGTCAACAATCAAACGAACGGGATTAAGTTTGAAAACTTAAAAGCCCTTTGCGACATTCTAGAATGTTCCCCCAACGATTTGTTTGAAGAGTATCATAAATAATAAAAGACGAGGAAAAATTCCTCGTCTTTTTGTTTTGCTCTGCAAATAAACCGCGGTGCGGTTGGGGGCTTACCATAATAGCATTGGGAATAAGGTATACAAACTAGCCAAAAATCTACCTAGGCTTAAGCAAACACACGAAAAAGTTATCATATTCCAAATAGAGGACTTTTTGTCCGCAAAAATCCGTGCTAAAATACCACAAATAAATCCTATTCCCCCTGCCGCAACGGCTAAGATAGCTACCAATAACGTTACCCAAAACGTCCCATACTCCACAGCACTATAAATGGCATCAACAATACCTAATACTGTAAATATTGTACTTACAGCCATCATGGAAAACGCTGTTTTTAAACATTCCTCACAAATAATTTGTTTTTTTCCCTCATTCATAATCCACCTCAATTTTGCATATCATATTTTAACATTAGTATACTAATTTGTCAATTAGTTTTCTAATAATTTTGATATGATTAAACCATGAATTACTTTGCGGAACGGTTAAAAGAATTAAGACAGGAAAAAGGAATTACCCAAAAGGCGTTAGCGGAAAGCTTGGGATATAATCAATCCATGATTTCCTTTTGGGAAAACGGCGTGAACGAGCCCACGGAAAGCGCCATACGAAAGGTTGCGATATTTTTCGACGTACCTACCGATTATCTCTTGGGTTTGAAAGACGAATACTAATGGAAAAAGACGAGGAAAAATTCCTCGTCTTTTTGTTTTGCTTTGCAAATAAACCGCTTATGCGGTTGGGGCGCAAAACTGCGTTTTGCTTTTTGGAACACGGTTTCGTGGACGCTGCCCACGCCCGCAAGGGACTGTGCCCCTTGACCCTTGTCAAGGACGAAGTCCGCTGCCGCCCTGCAGAGTAATCGTTTCGCCCGTTACGTAGCTTGCCTCGTCCGAGCAAAGGAATACGCACACGCCGCCTACGTCCTTTTCGGGGTCGGCAAATCTACCCATGGGTACGCCCTTAATCGTTTGCTCGTAGCGTTCGGGGTATTCTTCCTTGAACTTTTGCAAGCCCTCGGTCATTGCCAAAGGACAAATCACGTTTACGCGAACGCCGTAGGGCGCCCATTCGGTTGCTGCTACTCTCGAAAGACCGCGAATGCCCTCTTTTGCCGCCGCGTAAGAGGATTGCGCAATTCTGCCGAACAGCCCTGCGCCGCTTGCAAAGTTCACGACTGCCCCCTTGCTTTCTTTTAAGTAAGGGAATGCCTTTTGCATATAGAAGAAGGTCGCATACAAGCCCGAATAAATCGCCAAATCCAAATCTTCCTTGGTGTGGTCGATCAGCATTTTGCCCGACGCCGACGCCTGCGCGTTGTTGACTACCGCGTCGATTCTGCCAAAACGTTCTACCGTCTTATCGATTACGTTTTGGATTGCCGCCTCGTCCGCACCGTCCGCGGTTACCGTAAGTACTTCACAGCCGTGCGCCGCCTCAAGCTTTTCTTTCGCCGAAAGCAGGGTGCTTTCCGTTCTGCCCGTGATGACGAGCTTTGCGCCCGCTTTCGCAAACGCCGTCGAAAGCCCGAACCCGATGCCTCTGCCGCCGCCCGTAATAATAACGACTTTGTCTTTCAAACTAATCATACTATATCTCCTTTATTGCGTTACAATCACTTGCGCATAGCGCAAGACTTTTTCGCCTTTTTTATAGCCCTTTACGTATACCTGCTTAACGATACCGCTTTCCTCGCCCTCGCCTGCGGGCATAGCCATAATCGCTTCCATGGTATCCGCGTTAAAGGGTTGACCCATGGGGTCGATTTCCTCAATCCCCTCGCCTTCAAGCACTTTCTTGAAGGATTTGAGCACCATATCCAAGCCCTGCTTGGTGTTCTCGTCTAAGCAAGCGGCGTAAGCGCGTTCCAGGTTATCCCCGATAGGGAATAAGGAGGACATAACGTCGTTTCTGCCCTCTTGATAACGCTGCGCGGACTGGTTTTGGGTACGGCGGCGGTAGTTTTCGTACTCAGCCGTAACCGCATACCACTTGCGTTTACTTTCTTCCGCCTCCGCAAGCGCTTTTTCTAATTCTTCCTGCTTTTTATTTCCGCCCTTTTTCTTGGGCTTTTCTTCTTTTTGAACAGGCTCTTGTACAACTTCCTGCTCTTTCAATTCTTCGTTTTCCATAATTCGCACCTCTTATTTTATATATAACGCAAAGTTTTACAACTTAAACCTCTAAATGCGCGAATTTATCTCTGCGGGAATAACGATAAAAAATCGCTTTCCTGCCGATAACGGCAACGGGCACGGCTTCTAACAGCTCGGCTACGTTTTCCGCGAGGTTTCTTGCGTCCTCGTCCGCCGTTTCTAAAATATTCACTTTAATAATCTCGTGCGCGTCCAACGCATCGGAAAGCGTTTTCAAAAGGTTATCCGTAATTCCGCTTTTACCGATTTGAGTAACGGGGGATAAGTTTGCCGCAATGGACTTTAATTTACTTCTTTGTTTGCTTGTAATATTTTCGTTGGTTATAATCATGATTTTAGTCCTTTTTAAGTTAAGTTTTGCCTGACGGCAAAGATAAGTTTGCTACGCAAGAGAATTTTTGTAAAACAAAGTGAAGTTTGCCCCCATGGGGCAAGTTGCGGCATATTTTTATAACAGCAATACCTTTTTGCATAGCAAAAAACTTCACTGCGATAAAATCGCAACTTCTCTGCAAAGCAACTTCACTTTTACGAAGTAAAAACTTCACGCCTTTACGGCACGAAATCGAATTCCACCTCGCCTATCGATACAGTATCTCCCTCTTTACAGCCCATTTTCGTAAGTTCCTTGATAACCCCGCGAAGTCGTAACACCTTTTGGAAATACATCATGGAATCGGGATTGTTCAAAACGACGTTCCTGCAAAGCATGTCCACCAAACCGCCGACAACGACGAACACGCCCTCTTCGTCCACAAAAATTTCAAAGTTCAAATCGTCGTTTGCCTTGTATTCAAATTCTTCCTCGATAGGCATGGGTTCGACGGGAGGCAGCTCGTCCAAAACGGAGAAAATTCCCTCTATAAGCTCTCTCGTGCCCTCACCCGATAATGCGGTGATAGGGAAAATTTTATACTTTCTGCCATACTTTTTCTTAAACGCTTTGAGGTTGTCCTCTGCGCCGAAGATATCGCACTTGTTGCATACCACGATTTGCGGACGGGCAGCAAGCTCTTCACTGAACTCTTTGAGTTCCTCGTTGATTTTCTTGAAATCCTCGATAGGGTCTCTGCCCTCGCACCCCGAAATATCGATGACGTGGCAAAGCATTCTCGTACGCTCGATATGGCGCAAGAAATCGTGCCCTAAGCCTGCGCCCTGCGCCGCGCCCTCGATAAGCCCAGGGATATCCGCCGCCACAAAGGATTTTTCATAGTAGCGCACCACACCAAGGTTAGGAGAAAGGGTGGTGAAATGATAGTTGGCTATCTTAGGACGGGCTGCGGATATTTTACTTAAAAGGGTGCTCTTGCCCACGTTAGGGAAGCCCACGAACCCTACGTCCGCAATCACTTTAAGCTCCAAAATAACGTAGTGCTGTTTTACCTTTTCACCCTTTTGCGCGAAGTTAGGTGCATGGCGGCGCGCCGTAGTAAAGCGCACGTTGCCCTTACCGCCGTTGCCCCCTCTTGCCACGAGTACCTGCTGTCCGTCCTCGAATACGTCGCAAATCAGCCTGCCCGTTTCCTCGTCGCGAACGAGGGTACCAAGCGGCACCTTAATAAACACGTCCTTACCGCTTTTACCAAAGCATTTATTCGTACCGCCGACCTCGCCGTTCTCTGCTAAAAAACGGGAGTTAAAACGGAAAGAGAACAAATCGTTCGTGTCCTTATCGCCCACGAAATAGACGTTGCCCCCTCTGCCGCCGTCGCCGCCGTCAGGCCCGCAGGCAGGTTTCCCCTTGAACGCCTTAAAAGAGTTCATACCGTCCCCGCCGTCGCCCGCTTTGATTAAAATTTTGACCTTGTCGGTAAATTCGACCATTGCCATAATTTTACAACCTCTTCTTCTTGTTTTTCTCTAACAGTATAACAAAAGATAACGAAAAAAGCAATAATTTATACGCCCGTTAAGCGATTTTTACTTCGTAAAAGTGCGGACGGTACGCAAAATCCCCGTAGAGAGGATTTTTTTTCTGTTTGAAAGGTCCTCGCGTATTGCATTCTCTAACAAATCGCTAAAAAAGGTGCGGGCGTCGCTTATCCTTTCACAAAACAGATAATAGGCAAGCGACCCGGGCACGGTGTTCACCTCGCAAAGATACACCTCGTTTCCGCTCACCAAAAAATCCATTCTCACCGCACCCTTTAGGTCCATGCGCTTATACACCGTTTTGGTGTACGTGCGGATTTTTTCCCGCAAATCACGGCTCAAGCCGTCCATGCCCCCGCTCTTCACCACTGCGCCGTCCTGCGTACGCTTGATATATTTTTCCTCAAAAGAGTACAACCCTTCCCCAAACGCCGCTTCCGCGTCGGATACGAATATCTCCCCGTTTAAGGCATATGCGGCGCAGTTGACGTCCTTTTTGTTTTGCAGGTATTTTTCAATCACGACACGGCAATCAAGGGCAAAAGCGCGCTCTATCCCCTCTTTCACTTCCTCTTCGTTATGCGCCACCGTAATCCCTATGGACGAACCAAGGTGCGCAGGCTTGACAACGACGGGGTATTTCAGGCGATTTTCTATCCTGCGCAGCAAAAACGTACCGCGCTTTTCATAATCCCGCTCATTGACGCGGATATAATCCACCGTCGGCACGCCCAAGCCACGCATCACGGTTTTGGTAAGCGCCTTATCCATGAACACGCCCGAGGGAGTTAAATCGGGCGAGGCAAGCGGAATATTGTTCCATTCCATCATAGCCGAAACACCCCCGCCCTCGCCAAGCCCGCCATGGCAGCAGTTTAAGGCGACGTCTATCTTATGCAGTTTTTTTACCTTGCGTTTTGTAGGGTTAAACGCATACATGCTCCCCCCGTCGAAAATGATTCGTTGAAATTCCTTATATTCTTTTTTTCTAAATACGTTCAAATCCGTCATCTTGGGAGAAGTATACGTTCCCCCGTCCGTATGTATATAAACGGGTATGGGGATATACTTTTCTCTATCTAAAAGGTTAACTACAAACACCCCCGTCAAAATGGAAATTTCGTTTTCGCAAGACCGCCCGCCGAAGATTACCGCCACTTTCCGCATAAAAAAACACCTCCGCAAGTTTTCTTTGCTTTGGTGTATTATCCGTTCAAGACCAAATAAAATCAGCCTTAAAGCAGTCTTTTCCATATATTTCGTCAGCCGTCAAAACTCTAATTTATACAATCTTAATAAACGTCAGGCAAATCGTTCAAAAAAAGCACCGCGTCCCCCGCTTGCACCCAAGCGCCAAGCTCTTTTTGCGCCTCGGCAAGGGTCTTGACGAGGGTCAAACGCTCTGCGTCTCCGCCCGCCGAAAGGTAACCCTTTTTCACTGCGCCGACCAGCGTTTCACCTACGAGCATGACCTTGTCAAGGTTCGCCTGCGCTATTTTTTCGCCAAGCTGTCCGTTGATTTCCTCTTCCAAAACCCCGCATTCCACAATACCGGGGGTTACAACGCACTTTCTTCCCGCAAACCTACAAAGTGCGTCAATACTCTCTTTCGCACCCTTGGGATTGCAGTTGTACCCGTCGTCAAGGATATACACCCCGTTGTTTTCCAAAAGCTGCAATCTGTGGGGGATAGGCTGTATCTTTTCAAGCCCGCGAGCAAGCTCCTCCGCAGTCATGCCAAGCTCCTTGCAAAGGAGTATGCACGCCAAAATATTCTCCGCTGCCGCTTTCCCAAGCAAGGGCACGCAAACGGAAATTTTCTCCTCACCAAGGGTAACCGTAAACGAAGTTTTCATCGCGCTAAGGGTTAAATCCGTAATATAACCCATATTTGCAAACACGGCGTTATCCGTATGCACAAGGGATTTCAAATTCTCCCCGCAAACGACTTTTTTCGACGTGTAGGAAAGGATTTTACTCTTTTCCGCGTAAATGTCCTCCAAACTCTTAAAGGTGTGAATATGCTGCCTGCATACCCCCGTAAAAACGGCGTAGTCGGGCTTTACAAGCTCGCACAATTCTTCTATATCCCCTTCCTTTCGCGCGCCCATCTCCGCTATCAATACCTGCTTATTCTCAAATTCAGTGGAGAATACAGTTTTTGCAATCCCAATGGGCGTATTATAGGATTCGGGGGTTTCCACCACCGTAAATTTCTCGCTCAACAACGTTTTGAGGATATTTTTTACGGAAGTCTTTCCATAGCTCCCTACCACGCCGATACGCAACATTTGACTTTCGTCTAATACCTGCCCTGCTCTTTTCACGAATTTGGCATTGCGGGCGTTTTCAAACACGCCTTCAATCGCGTTAGAGAAACGAAGAATGGCGGGCAATAGCGCAGGCATAAGCGCGTAGGGCACGTAGGCAATCAAGCCATAGACAAACGAGCCGTTCCACTTTGCCAAAAAAGCAAGAAGGGCGATAAACGCATACGCGATACACGCCGTCAAGAAGAAATAGACTACGAACAGCCGTTTGATACGCGCGGTGCGTTTCAAGGGCACTTTTAAGGCGTACTTATGATCCGCAAGGATAAAGAGCAGTAGAAAGCCAAGATAAGGCAGAGCGGAAAGCAAAAGCGCACCGCGTAAGCCTAAAAAGGAAAAACAAATACACGTAATTGCCGAGGAAAGCGCAAGGAGCAAGCAAAGCACCGCCAAGCGGTTGAAATACAAGTTATCCTTGCGTTTTAACCATGCGGAAAACACCTTACCTTTATAGCCGCTTTGCTGCATCGCGCCAAGTAATTTGACGCTTGATACGCAAAAGAGGCATGCGGTAACCGCGCTTGCTATCACTCTCAACACCGTTTCATTCATAAAAAAATTCCTCTGCGATCAAATTAAACGGGGTAGGGTACTCCGCAAAAGCAAAATGCCCGCCCTGCATAGTGCAAAGCCTGCCCCGCTTTAAGCAGGCAAGGTACGCCTCCGCCTCTTTTTTCGGCGTCGTGGTATCCTCGCTGCCTTGCACAAGCAAGACTTCGTTTTCAATGCGGCGCGCACACTCGCGCAAGTCCTCGTTCACGATCTTTTTATAGCTTTCCTTCATCACGGGAGAAAGGGTTTTGTATTCCGCACTCCCGAATCTTTTCTCCGCAAAACGCGGCGCAAATTTCTTTACAAAACGGTAGGTCTTTACCTTGATTTTATAGGAAAGCCCGCGTTTCAAAATCACGCCCGCCGCGCCCGTAAGCAATATTTTATCAAAAAATGCAGGGTCTTTCCCCGCAAGCTTTACCGCCACCCGACAGCCAAAGGAATGGGCGATGACGTGCGGTTTTTCCACCTCTAAAAGGCGCAAAACTTCTCTCGTCCACTCGGCGTAATCGTCTACCGAAAAGGCGCTCGGCAATGCCATGCTCTTTCCAAATCCCAAAAAATCGATTGCGGTTACCCGATAAAATTTGGAAAAGTAGCGTATTTGTGCCGCGAAAGCCTCCTTAGAAGAAAGATACCCATGCAGCAGCACAAGGTCCTTTCCCTTCCCCTTTTGTACAAACGAAACCCCAGATAAATCGACCGTGTCCGTTCTCCTTACAAATCCGTTTTCATGACAAAAGCGTCTTCACCGTCCGCGTAATATTTCTTCCGTATTCCAAAACGCTCGTAGCCAAGCTTTTCGTATAAGCCTATGGCGGGAGCGTTACTTACCCGCACCTCCAAAAGGCTTTGTTTTGCGCCAAGGGCTTTGGCTTTTTCATGCATAGCCAAAAGGAGCTTTGCGCCTATCCCCTGCCCTCGAAAAGGAATATCCACTGCAATATTTGCAATTTCCGCGTCCTCGAATACCACGATTAAACACCCGTAACCGCATACCTGCCCCCCTTCTTCCGCTAAAAAGGTGTGGTAGATAGGGTATTTTAGACAATCTGCAAGCATAGCTTTCGTCCATGGGTCGCTAAAGCACCGATTTTCCATCTCGCTAAGCGTTTGCAAATCCTTTTCTTCCCAAGCACGCAAGGTCATATCGCTCACTTCCCTGCATTAAGCTCTGCCGAGCTTTTTCTCACGTACAAAGCATTGAGTTCCCCAAACGCCCCCTGCTCCGCTTTGGCAAGCACGGCATTTTTCAAGCCCTTGCAAGGGTCGAGAATTTCAGCTGATAAGGGAAGCGCTCCGCACGCGCAAAGCGCGTAGCCCTCCTCCTTTAAGGCAAGCACTTCCGTTTCCATAAGGTATTGAGGGGGATAAACCACCCCTCCGTTTTCATATCCGCAGGCGTAGTATGCGCCGTGCAGGGCGTCCACGAGGCAAAGACGTTTCCCCTCGTCTATCCTATTATATGCCATGCAATCGAAAGAAGTGATAGGAAGACTCGGCTTATGATAAGCCAAGCAAAAACCCTTAACGACGGAAATACCGATACGGATACCCGTAAACGAGCCCGCCCCGACAACCGCCGCGAAAAAATCGCATTCGCTTAAGGACATGTCCGCTTTTTTAAGCGCCTCGTCCACTGCGGGCATGACGGAAACGGAATGCTTCATGGCGCAATCGGGCAAAAAGACGGTATGCGCCTGCCCGTTTTTATAGGCTACGACCGTCAAATAACTCCCGCTGGTATCCACTGCCAAAAAGTTTGCCATTTTTCCTTTCCTCAATACTCGATTTCTCTTTCCGTTTCGTTGATTTTTTTAATATGCACCCGCTTTACAATCGGCGGGAGAAGCGGCGCGATATTTTGCGCCCATTCGATAAGACAAATCCCGCCCATATCGAAATAATCGGCAAGTCCTAAATTTTCCGCTTGTCGGACGCTTTCTATGCGATAGCAATCGTAATGAAAAAGCCGTCCGTCGTAATCGTTCATATACGCATAGGTAGGGCTTGTAACCTCTTCCTCTATCCCCAAGC
>JAZUQM010000142.1:0-7282 GCA_045605705.1 Candidatus Scatosoma sp. | reverse complement strand
GGCGTCCAAGGCTTACCCGTCCAATCGATAAGTTCTGCAGGAGCTTCCTTCGTCAATTTTTCCCACCAAACGGTGTTGTCCTTAGGATTGAGCGCTACGTTGGTGAAAATCGTACCCTGCATCGTGGAAGCGAGTGCGTTGGGGTTGGATTTTTCGTTGGTGCCGGGAGCTACGCCGAAGAAACCGTTTTCGGGGTTGCAAGCCCAAAGTCTGCCGTCTTCGCCTACGCGGATCCAAGCGATATCGTCGCCTACGGACTGTACTTGATAACCTGCGTCAAGGTACTGCTTGGGAGGAATGAGCATTGCAAGGTTGGTCTTACCGCAAGCGGAAGGGAACGCAGCCGCAACGTATTTCATTTCCTTGTCTTGAGGACGCTTTACGCCCAAGATAAGCATGTGTTCAGCCATCCAGCCCTCTTTTCTGCCGAGGTTGGTCGCGATACGAAGTGCAAAGCACTTTTTACCGAGAAGTACGTTACCGCCGTAAGCCGAGTTAACGGAGATAATCGTGTTGTCTTCGGGGAAGTGCATGATATATCTCTTTTCGGGGTCTACGTTACACTTCGCGTGGAAGCCCTTAACGAAGTCGCCGTTTTCGCCGAGCTGATCAAGACACATTTTACCTACTCTCGTCATAATCATCATGTTGAGTACAACGTAAATGGAGTCGGTGATTTCAATACCGATTTTGGAGAAAGGAGAACCGACTACGCCCATGGAATAGGGAATAACGTACATCGTTCTGCCTTTGTAAGCGCCTTTTGCAATTTCGTTAACCATCGCGTAAGCGTCTTTGGGCGCCTTCCATTTTACGATGGAATGAGGAAGCGCGTCTTCTTCATTTTCACAGCAAATAAAGGTTCTGTCTTCTACACGCGCAACGTCGTTTTCAGCCGTTCTGTGGTAGTAGCAGTCGGGAAGAAGTTCTTGGTTGAGCTTAATCATTTCGCCCGTAGCGCAAGCCTCTTCTCTCAAAGCGTCTCTCTGTGCGTCGCTGCCGTCAATCCAAACTACCTTGTCGGGTTGAGCAAACGCCTGACAATCCGCAACGAATTGGAGCACTTTCTTGTTGTTGGTCATAATGTCTATCTCCTTTATGAATGATAAATATTTTTTCTTTTTTATTGGAAAATCGCCTAATAACCGATTTTATCAAATACATTATATCATAAATAAACGCGCTTGTAAACTATTTTAATAAAAATTTTTTCCCCGAAAGGCTAATTTTTCCTTTCTTTATAAGAAAACAAGCGATTGACGGCAAGGGAAATATCCGTCGTTTGCTTATCGATTTTCGCCGTTTGCTCTTTTGTATAACGCTTATTAGAGAAAAACAACAGCAAAATGGACGCATACCCCGTCAAAATAATCAAAAATACCGGCAATACCCCACCGTGGAAAAGTAGGGATATGATAAGAAGTACGGTGGACAGCACAATCTCCTTCCATTGAAATTTAAGCGCAAACCCAAGGCTGATTTTTTGCGAGGACTTGGGGGTTACGATAAAGCGGGCTTTCTTACCGAAAATCCCCATCACTGCAGACACAAGCGAGGTCGTCAGCATCGACCCGTACAGCAACACAACGGATACCGTATACACAAGCGTTCGCAAGGGATTGAGCCGAAATGCCCAAGTGATAAAGTCGTTAAGCATGGGCGAAAAGAAGAATATCACGGTGGGAATAATCATCCACGGCGCGTACACTCTGCCAAGGTTAATGGATAAAAGAGGCGCAACCGTGAGGTTTACGAAAATAAAGAAAGCAAACACCGCCGTTAGGGGCAGGTTATAGGTGAACAGCACAATATCCATTTTTTCATACCATTTCATCTTAGACGCGGAAATCCTGCCCGTGTATTTTTTAATGAATTCCAAATTCCCCTGCGTCCATTTTGAATGCCGTTTCTTAAACGCCACGTAATCGATGGGATACTCCTCCCTGCACACGATATTCGGCGCAAACGCCACGTAATATCCCGCGTTTCTCGCCTCGATACTCAAGCACAAGTCCTCGGCAACGAGCGGGGGGAACCCGCCTGCGCGTTCGTAGCAGTCCCGCTTTATCATAGCGCCGTGCCCGAGCATGGTGGAAAAGCCGTAGAAATGCTTCATCGTTTGATAAGTGGGCCAGTGGGAGTTTACCCCCACGTGAAAAAGCTTCATGAAAAAGTTGCGGTTTCTATCCGAAACGTGGTTAGCTTGCACGATGCCTACGTTGCCGTAGGCATAGAAATATTTCAAGCTCTCGTAAATATAATCGGGGGGCAAAATTTCGTCCGAATCTAGGATTACGTAGTACCCATACCCTTGTTCACGGCATTCCTTGCTTTGAAAATAGTGGTTGATATTTCCCGCCTTAAAGCCCTTTCTATCCCCTCGTCTTACCACTTGTACGCCGTGTGAAATGGCAAACTCATCCACCGCTTTTTTGTAGCTTTCTTCCGTCGAATCGTCCAAAATGACCGTCTTGACAAAAGGATACGTTTGCTTCATACTCTCTTCCAAGCTTACAGGGTCGAAATCGTTACAGGTACAGTAAGCCATCAGCACCTTATCCTTGGCTTTGGATACGTCGGTGTCCAAGACGGTGTAATAGCGTTTAAGCAGTCTTTTCCTAAACGCGTAATACCAAATAACGTAGATAAAATCCTTTACGCCGTTGAGCCAAAAATAAGAGATGAATATTCCGTTGAAAACAAGCAGTACCCTCGCCCCTATCCTTGTCCCTAAAGCCACGTCCGCCCTTCTAAACGGCACTTCCGCGATTTTAGGCAAAAAATTTAACCACAAAAAGACGATTAAACCCGTCCAAAGCACCAACATAGCGATATACAGCGCAGGACTCTTTTTCATTGCGTCGCGTTCTTTCATTTGCTTCCCCCGTTTTTCCTATATTTTGTGCCCTTTTTTTATTTTCATACGGAATTACGATTGACAAAATCCACGCATAGCGTTATACTATATTTGAAAAATGATTTACACCTCAAGATAAAATCGAAAAAAGGAATAAGTATGAAACTCGTTATCAAGGTAGGCACGTCCACCCTCGCGCACGCGACGGGAAAACTGAATATACGCCGCACGCAGGAGCTTTGCCGCGTGATCAGCGATTTGAAGAATGCAGGACACGAGATAATTTTGGTGTCCTCGGGCGCAATCGGTATGGGGGTAGGCAAGCTCGCCCTCAAGGAAAAGCCCGCAGATATCCCGACCAAGCAAGCGGCGGCGGCGGTAGGTCAATGCGAGCTTATGTATACCTACGATAGATTGTTTACCGAAAACGGACACACGGTAGCGCAAATTTTGCTTACAGGCGCTGACTTTTTAGCCGAAGATAGGCACGAGAACTTCAACAACACCCTTTCTCGACTTTTGGAGCTTGACGTACTCCCCATTATCAACGAAAACGACACGATCGCCACAGAGGAAATCAAGGTCGGCGACAACGATACTCTCTCCGCTTTGGTTGCGGTCAGCGCTAAGGCGAGTGCGCTTATCATTCTTTCCGACGTAGACGGATTGTACGATAGCGACCCCCATAAAAATACGGGCGCAAAGCTCATTGAACGCATACACGGTATACCCGAAACCCTATTTGCTTTGGCTGGGGGCGAGGGCAGCGCCCTCGGCACAGGCGGCATGAAAACCAAGCTTAACGCCGCGAAAATTTGCGTAGATAAAGGTGTGGATATGGTAATTGCCAACGGCGAAAACCCGCAAATTTTATACGATATCGTAGCGAACAGATTGAGTGGTTACACTCGGTTTTTCGCAAAGGATTGATTATGGCTACAACACAGGAAATATTACGTCGGGCAAAGGCGGCTGCAAGCGAGCTTGCTTGCCTTTCCTCTGCAGTAAAAAACACGGCGCTTTTGAAAATGGCGGACGCGCTTATCACCCGCAAGGACGAGATTTTATCGGCGAACGCCGTGGACGTGGAAAACGCAAAATCCACCCTTGGCAACGTTATGATAGACCGCCTTGCCTTAAACGAAAAGCGTATTTTGGCAATGGCGCAGGGTATCCGCGAGGTCGCAGCACTCCCCGACCCTATCGGTAAGGTTTTGGAAGAAACCACCCTGCCAAACGGACTGTTCGTACAGAAAAAACGCGTGCCTTTGGGGGTAGTCGGCATTATTTATGAAAGCCGCCCCAACGTAACCTCGGACGCGGGCGCGCTGTGTTTCAAAAGCGGCAACGTGTGCGTATTACGCGGGGGCAGGGATGCGTTCAATTCCTCTTTTGCTCTTGTAAAGGTACTCCGCGACACCCTTTCGTCTATGGGCTTGAACCCCGATTTTATCAACGTGTTAGAGGATACTTCCCGCCAAAGCGCAACCGAGCTGATGACGGCGGTGGGCTTAGTAGACGCGCTTATTCCAAGGGGCGGCGCAGGACTTATCCGCGCTTGCGTGGAAAACGCGAAAGTCCCCTGCATTCAAACGGGTACGGGTATTTGCCACATTTTTGTGGACGAACACGCAGATATGCAAAAGGCACTGAATATTGTGGACAACGCCAAGACTTCCCGCCCTTCCGTTTGCAACGCCGCCGAGGTTTGCCTCGTGCATAAAAATATTGCAAAACAATTCCTGCCCCTTATGCAGGAACGCCTGCAGGGCAGGGTCGAACTGCGTTTAGACGAAAAAGCAGGTGCGATTATCCAAGGCAAAGCGGCAACCACGCAGGATTTTGATACCGAATTTTTGGATTATATCCTTGCGGTTAAGGTCGTGGACAGCGTCGAAGAGGCAATTTCGCATATTGCTAAGCATTCCACGGGACACAGCGATTGTATCGTGAGCGAGAATGAAGAGGCGCAAGACCTTTTCACCCTTTGCGTAGACAGCGCGGCGGTGTACGTCAACGCGTCCACTCGCTTTACCGACGGCGGGGAATTTGGTAAGGGCTGCGAAATCGGCATTTCTACCCAAAAGCTGCACGCCCGCGGCCCTATGGGTTTGGAAGAGCTTTGTTCCTATAAATATATTGTAAAAGGAACGGGACAGGTACGAGGTTAAGAGAAGTGAATTGTTCACTTCGTTCACGTGAAACTTAGGTGAATTGTCCTATGGACGTGAATTGTCTTGCGCAGCAAGACGTTATGGAAATATTACAATAACGCCGACGAAGTCGGCAATTCATGAACGCACAGCGTTCAATTCACGGCGATAGCCAATTCATGAACGCACAGCGTTCAATTCACCTCATAAAGGAGTTATCTATGAAATTTCAATTTGGATTTATTGGTTGCGGCAATATGGGCGGCGCGCTTGCTACCGCCTGTCTAAAAGCCGTTAGTTCAAAAAAAATCGCCGTATGCGACTACGACGAACAAAAAGTGAAAAACTTTACGGCTTTGGGCGCAAAAGCCGCTACCGCGCAGGAAATTGCGGCTAGCGCCCGCTTTATCGTGCTTGGCGTGAAACCCCAAGTTATGGAAAGCGCCCTCTCCCCTATCGCGCAAATTCTACAAAAACGCACAGACGCTATTATTATCACCATGGGCGCAGGCGTTTCCATTTCCGCTATCCGCGGCTTTATCGGCGCGGGTTTGCCCGTGATACGCATTATGCCCAACACTCCCGCCCTCGTTGGCGAGGCAATGATACTCTACTCCGTTGAGGGGGTTGACGAACGGGACGAAAAAGCGTTCTTAAAGGGCTTTGCCCCTGCAGGCAAATTCGACAAAATCCCCGAAAGCGAAATCGACGCGGCAAGCGCGCTCTCGGGCTGCGGCCCTGCATTCGTATACGCGTTCGCGCGCGGACTTGTCAAGGGCGCGAAAGAGGCAGGCGTTCCCGAAGATAAGGCGTTTGCCTACACGGCACAAACCCTTATCGGCGCGGCAAAAATGCTGCAAGCCTACGGCGATCCCGATACCTTGATTAAAAACGTTTGTTCCCCCGGGGGTACGACGATTGAGGGCATAAAATCGCTCGAAAAAGCGGATTTTGATAATATCACCGCCTCGGCAATTACCGCCGCGTATAAACGAACCTTGGAATTGAAAAAGTAAGAAAACCCCGACCATGCAGGTCGGGTTTTTATTTATAACGATATTCCAAAAAAGTTATCCTTGCCCGAATTTAATTCCAACAAAAGGATAGAGGCGATAAATGCTCGGCGTTCGTCTACACTCGCATTTTTGAAAAAATGCTTTCTTCTAAAAGCGCGGTATTGCTGGGGATACAACGTTTTGACAGACGGAAATCCGTAAACGCCGTTTACATACGTTACGAGGTTGATTTCTTCTCCGCCCGACACCTCGCGCCAGTCGAAAAAATCCTTACCCTTTTTATAACGGCAGATATACACACAGTTGCTATCCCCACCCTTTTGGTATAAATACTCAAAGGCAAACCCTTTTTCTATTAGGGGCAGGGTGAGCGATTTAATTTTTTCCGCGGAGTTAATTTCCATACCGTATTCCTTGTATAAAAGGGGCGCAAAACGCCCCTTTTTGGTATTCAACCCATACATGGGTGGTTGTAATAACCGCTGCGCGGTTAAACGGTTGCTTTTTTGTGGGTATTTCGCAGGGGCTTCCGTCCCCGCACCCCTGACCAGAAACTGAGTTTCTCGACTTCCAGCCGTTATTCCAAAATCGCCTTGATACGGCGGATGCCCGAGCCGCTACTTTGTTCTTTTTGGATTTTGAAATGGCCAAGCTTGCCCGTCGATTCTACGTGAGGGCCGCCGCAAATTTCCTTGGAGAAATCGCCGATGGTATACGTCTTAACCACTTCGCCGTACTTGCTTTCAAATAAACCCGTGAACCCTTCCGCCTTTGCCTCTTCCAACGAAATTTCTTTCATAACGATGGGGATATCCGCTTTGATTACCTCGTTTACGAGGTCCTCTACCGCTTTGATTTGTTCGGGGGTCATGGGTTGGGGAAGATTGAAGTCAAAACGCAATCTTTCCTCGGTGATATTGGAGCCCTTTTGGTTGACGTCGGGCGAGCAGACCTTTTTAAGCGCTGCATGCAAAAGGTGAGTTGCCGTGTGCAACGCCGTCGTTGCCTCTTTGTGGTCGGCAAGACCGCAAGCAAATTTGCCTTCGCTGCCTGCCTTGCTCTTGCTTTGGTGTTCTTCAAACGCCGCTTTATAGCCGTCTAAATCCACCGTAAAGCCGCGTTCCTTTGCCATTTCGTCCGTGATTTCCACGGGGAAACCGTAGGTATCATACAAGCGGAATGCCTGCTTACCGTTAATCACCCTCTCGGGTACGTATGCAGGGTCGTTTTGCACCATGAACGCGTTCTTGCGCTCA
>JAZUQM010000141.1:0-20440 GCA_045605705.1 Candidatus Scatosoma sp. | reverse complement strand
TCGCCGCCGAGCTCTTCTACAACCGCGTTTACTCTCGCGCCGCGGTTGCCTACGCAAGCGCCGACCGCGTCCACACGCGCGTCGTTGGAAAGAATCGCCATCTTGGTACGGTGTCCTGCCTCACGGGCGATTTCTTTGATTTCCACGATACCCTGCGCAATTTCAGGAACCTGCTCTTCAAAGAGTTTTTTCACCAAGCCCTGCGCACTGCGGGATACGACGATTTGCGAATTTTTGCCGTTGTTCTTTACGCGTTTTACGAACACCTTTAAGCGATCGCCAACCGCATATCTTTCAGTAGGCACTCTATCCTGAGGAGGCATAACGCCCTCGATTTTCTTATCGCCAAGCTCTACGTAAATATTACGCTCGTCAATCTTGCGGATAACGCCTTCCATAAGCTCGCCTTCCTTATCCGAAAATTCGGAGAGGGTATTGTCGCGTTCTGCTTCGTGCAATTTCTGCAAGATAACCTGCTTTGCCGTCTGTGCCGCGATACGGCTGAAATCTTTGGGAAGGAAGGTCTTTACGATAGCGTCGCCCACTTGATAGTCAGGGTTAAGCTCCTGCGCGTCCTCCAAGGAAATTTCCTTGTCCTTATCCTCCACCACTTCTACGACGTAACGGGTAGCGTGATATTCGATCGTACCCTTTTCAGGGTCGAGCGTAACGGTAACCTCAGCGCCGCCCTCGTACTGCTTTTTGTACGCGGACGCAAGCGCGTTTTCAAACGTAGCGATAAACGCCTCTTGACTGATCCCCTTTTCTCTTACCAAGTCGGTAAGCGCCGCAAAAAACTCTTTGTTTTCCATATGTGTTCAATCTCCTGTTGAATTTTCGTAAATTTTAGGCTGTATTACAGCAAACGGTTTATGAGTGGTTTATCACGATTTGACGAGAAAAACGCGACGAGTTTTGCAGGGTTTTTCCGCCAAAAATGAACCGAGTGATGTGATAGAGCCGTCCTTAAAAACCTAATGCTTCAAAATCGATTGCACGGCAAATTTTTGCAATCTTTGCCTTTTCGATTTTCAGTTCTTTGTCCTTATCTTCCAAGTACACGCAGGTTTCGTCGTGTCCTTTCAAGGTCGCCTCGAACAGCTTTTTGCCCTGCATGGGTGCAAACAATTTCACTTCCACCTTCTTGCCTTGGCACTTTTCAAAGTCCCTATCCGTTTTCAGCGGTCTATCCAACCCAGGGCTGGATACGTTGAGGGTATACGGCGCGCCGTAGGTGGGGTCGACTTCGTCCAAAACGGGGTCGATTGCACGGTGGAATTTTTCGCAGGTATCCAAATCCACACCGCCCTCGATATCAATATAGACGGTGAGCGCAGGCTCTCTGCCCTGCTTGAACTCTACTTCAACGATTTCGATTTGCATTTCGTCTGCAATCGGTTGCAGCGCATTTTGAATTTCTTCTATCGTTTTGACTTTCATAACTCTCCTAATGAACGGGGTAACTAAGCAACGCCGAATGCACCGCATAAATACCCTTAATAAGATTATTGAGAGTGGTCGCAAAACCACTCTCAATAACAAAAGCATTATTAAGTATCTTTATTATAACATTATTATACGCAGTTTGCAAGCGTTTTTTGCAAGTTTTTCAAAAAAAAATTATAAACCGCCTTTGGCTTTTACAAGCTCGATAAACACTTTTGCCGTCGTGCAAGCGTCGTCAAACGCGCGGTGGTGGTTGAACGTAAAACCATAATAATCCGCTACGGTATTGAGCTTATAGTTGGCAAGCTTTCCGCGGAGTACCTGCTGCGCAAGCGTAACCGTATCAAACTGCTTTTTATCAAACATATATCCGTTCTTTTCGCCGTAGTACTGCACGAAACGGTAGTCAAAGGTAACGTTATGTCCAACGAGGCAGGCTCCGTCAGTGAATTTGTAGAAATCGGCAATCACCTTTTCAATCTCAGGCGCGCCGACAAGGTCCTCGTCGTGAATACCCGTCAAATTGATAATTTCCGTCGACAGCTTTTCCTTACACGCAACGAAGCTGGAAAACTTCTCCGTCATTTCGCCGTTTACGATTTTCACCGCACCGATTTCGATGATTTTATCCATTCTGCCAACTGCGGGATTGTTGTTTAAGCCCGTCGTTTCCAAGTCGAACACGACAAAGACGTTATCCTTCAAATCTGCAGGCTTTTTCAAATCATCAAACAGCCCCGCTTGCGTATAATCGACGTACGGCTCGGGGAAAACGGTATGGTAGGCTTTGGGAACGGGCTTGCCCTTTCTCGGCTGTGGCTCAAATCTCTCAGGCGGCGCGCCGTAATTGATTTTTGCCGCCTTGAAAGACACCGTACCCTTGTATTCTTCGTTTGAACCGCAAATAACGATTTTATCCCCCGTTTTGATTGCGCGAACCTTTTCCACCGTCGCCTTTTTAGGAAAGTAGGTGGTACGAATAGCCATTGTGCCGTCCGTGAGCGCCACGGAAAAGCGGGTCTTTTCCACGTCCGCTCCCGTCGCCTCGTTATGCTTTACGTAAGGAATTTCTTCAATATAGGTAACTGTGCCGCAAATCGCGTAATTCCCCTCTACCTTGGAGCAATCCGCCATGTACACCGCCGAGTCAAGCGGCGCATCCAAACCGTCGATTTTTTCATAATCACAAACGGGGAAACGGCGTATTTCCACCAGACAATCCTCCTCTTCCGTAACCTCGATTTCCCCCAAAAGCGAAGGGTCCGGCGCAGCCTTTTCTACGATGCGCACGTTGCCAAAAAACGTCCCGCAGAATACGGTGGATAAATACCTGCTTACCTCATCCAAGATTTTTCCCGAGCTAAAAAGGGACTGCTCGCCCGAGGCAATATCGATATAAAAATTCGCCCCGCTTTGCAAAAGCTCAATTTCAATACAGCCTTCCTCTAAGAACGCTGCAGCCGCGGGGAAGGTCTTTTGAACGTATTCGAAAATACGTTTTTGCAATACCTCTTTATCGGGCACTCTTTTTACGATTTTTACCCGCGCCGAAAAGCCTTGCGGGAGATAGCTTTGCGAAACCGCCCTTGCCGCCGCCTCGTCCTTTAATGCGTACGTTTTATCCGTAACGAGGAAAAACTCTGCCGCATTTTCTTTCTTGCAAAGGGTAATCCCGCATAAAATCGCGTTCTTTAAGCCTTCGTTTTCACGGATTTTTTGTAAATATTCCGTCAATTTACTCGCCATCTAACAACACCTTTATTTCCTTGAAAAATTCCTCTTTCGCAAGCTCCGCAGGTACCTTTTTATACGGTGTGCCCTTTTTGAAAATCAGACAAGAACCCTTTCCGCCTGCAATCCCTAAATCGGCGTCCTTCGCCTCGCCGGGACCGTTGACAACGCAGCCCATAACTGCGATTTTCGCACTCCTTTTGTAGGGCCGCACGAACCTTTCCACCTCGCTTGCCAAGTCCATACTCTCCCACTCGCATCTCCCGCAGGTAGGACAGGAAACGATTTCCACAAACTCTTTTTCAAGCCCGCAGGCACGCAAGATTTGCTGCGCCGCATACACCTCTTTCACGGGGTCGTCCGTAAGCGATACACGAATGGTATCCCCGATACCGTCTAAGAGCAGGCTGCCTATCCCCACGGCACTTTTGACGATACCCGCCTCTGTCGTGCCCGCCTCGGTAACGCCGAGATGTAACGGATAGCGGGTACGTTTTGCAAGCAGCTTGTACGCGTCTACCGTCAATTTTACGTCGGACGCTTTGACAGATACGACAATATCCTCCACTCCGCACTTTTCCAAAACACGGACGTTATACAGGGCGCTTTCGACAAGCGCTTTTGCGCTCCTGCCGTACTTTTGCAAAAAGCCCTTTTCAATGCTCCCCGTGTTCGAACCAACACGCACGGGGATACCGTGCGCCTTGATACAGTCGGCAACGTAAGCGATTTCCTTTGCTCCCCCGATATTCCCGGGGTTGATACGCACCTTATCCGCACCGTTTTCGATTGCCATCACCGCAAGCTTGGGAGAGAAATGAATATCGGCAACAAGCGGCAAACGGATTTGTCCTTTGACCGCCTTAACGGCTAGTGCGTCCGCCTCGTCCGCAACCGCTACGCGCACGATTTCGCAGCCTGCGCTTTCAAGCGCGGAAATTTGCGAAACCGTGTTTTCGATATCGGCGGTTTTCGTCGTCGTCATGGATTGAATTTTTACCCGTTCGCCGCCGCCGAGGAGCACTCCCCCGACGGAAACGGTTTTCGTTGTCTTATTTTTCATAGAAACTCCGTATAACGTGTCCTTATTAACGGTGCAGATACAACAAGGCGGGGATTTCTCGACGGGCGTGTACATAGACGTACACAAGCAAGAGAAAACGCAAGCCTGACAAAGTACTGCACCGTATATACGCGTTAATCCGCCTTCATCATTTGTTTAAGCTCTGCCATGAACGAGGAAAGGTCCTTAAACGAACGGTACACGGACGCGTAGCGCACGTAGGCAACCTCGTCCACCTTTTTCAAGCGCTCCATGACCATTTCCCCGATTGCCTTGGTGGTAATTTCGCTTTCCATACTGTTGTACACTTGCTTGGAAATGTCCGCCACCATATCGTCGATGACCTGCATGGGCATGGGGCGTTTTTCGCACGATTTGATAATCCCGTTGCGGATTTTTTCCGCGTTAAAGGACTCGCGCGTGCCGTTGTTTTTCACCACCAAAACAGGGGTTACTTCTATCGTTTCATAGGTGGTAAACCGTCTTCCGCAGCCCGTACATTCCCTTCTTCTTCTAATCGCTTTTCCGTCCTCTAACGCGCGGGAATCCACTACCTTAGAGTCCGTACAAT
Organism: Candidatus Scatosoma sp.; assembly: GCA_045605705.1. Classification (GTDB taxonomy): domain Bacteria; phylum Bacillota; class Clostridia; order Christensenellales; family Borkfalkiaceae; genus Scatosoma. The sequence continues at coordinate 15,629 of JAZUQM010000141.1, read as the reverse complement.
TACAATATAAACACCTCATTTAATATCCTCTAACGATAAATTCTTCGAGATCTCCGCCCGTTCTTCGCCACATTTCCTCGCAGCACTTTTCTCCCTCTTGGGAGTAATCCGCACGCCAAAGCTGCATGACGTCCGTCTTTTCGCTCTTGGTGTTATAGCGCTGTAAAAGGTAGGCATAGCTTACAGATTGAAATCCCCCGCTAAGCTTTTCTTGTTGCAAGTAATAGATATAGCCTCCACAGGTCTTACCCGTTTGGCGCGCGTAAATACCAAAGTATTCGTCCTCGAGGGCGTCAAACTTGTCCTTATCCATATCCTTCAGCTTACCCGAAGAGAGGTCCACCTCACAGTATTCCTGTTGCATACCGCCAAACGCGCAGCCTCTTGCGTCCTCATACCAAACGCCGTGCGCAAGCACCTTGCCCCCTGCTACCGCGCGGATATCGGTAAAGTTCTTCTTTTCGCCAAATTCATACACCGCCTTTACCTCTACGCCTTGCTCGCTATATACGATTTGGTGCAGAACGCAGTTGGTCGGCGTTGCCACGCTCTCTTTCTTTTTAGGGGAGAACAGCCCATCGCGGTATTCATACTCCACCGTCAAATAATCGTAGCTTACGAAATATTCGTCTTGGGGAATCTCTATACCCTCAACGTACTTTGTCCCTTCGTAAACCGTAGTCAACGCGTTTGTCTTAAGATTGTAAAATTCCAGCTTGGTCAGCAGCTTTCCGCTTACACCGCTTTCCCCTTTTTCTAGCGTTGAAATCAAAAAGCCCACCGCGCCGTTCTTCTCCACAAAGGTTTCCTTATAGATATACTCCACAGTATTTTTCTTGCACACAAATACGGGTTGTTGCATACCCCAAGCGATGTAATAAAGCGACCACTCGTTGTCCTGCCACTCCGTATTCCACCAATAGGTATCGTTCGCCCGAGCGTAGAGTGAATAATTGAAGGCGGCGTCCTCTATCACGCTCCCTTCAAAATCCATAAGATAGTGCAAGGTTTGGGAGGTGTTTTCACTAGGCATGCCGTCCTCACCGTAGGTGATGCTCTCTTTTCGTCCGTGCATAAGCAAGCCTTCCTCTGTCAAGCACTCGATAGAATAGGGATAATAGCTTACAGCCGTACCTGCCCCTTCCGCTTGATTTGGAAGCTCCTCATAAACACACAAGGTTTCCTGCGTTTTGTTTTGCACGTTGTACTTAACGACAGCGTTGGAATAGAGTACCTCCTGACCGACGCACGCAAGCGTTAAGCACATGTAGATATCGTCGCCCGAAATTGCGTAGTCTGCGCAGCTTTGTACCGTATAGATATGCGCGTCCGTTTCCACCTCGGTAACGAGATATTCCCAGTCCTCGCCCGTCGTTTTACTGCGCACGTTCCCGCGATATATGTAGTGGTTGTCCCATTCGCCGTATTCTTCGGGAATGAGGTCGTCAAAGCTTTGACAACCGGCAAAAACGATGCAGCCGACCAACAATAATGCCGCCATGCTTTTGAGCGTTTTTTTCATAGTTCTATCCTCCTTATCCTATATTCAATGCGTACACGGTATACCCGTTTACTTCTTTTTCCCTTTCTTTTCCCGTATATTTTTAACCTCGTTTTCGTAGCCGTTGTTACTCGGCGTATAATAAATTTTATCCTTTAAGGAATCGGGCAAATACTGCTGTTCCACGTATCCGCCATAATCGTGGGGATATTTGTAAGCCTTACTTTGCGCCTTATCCTCTTTGCTTCCAAAGCTATTATCCTTTAAGTAGGCGGGAATATGATCATCCCGCACCTCTCTCGCGTCTTTGACCGCCGCGTACATGGCGTTTACCACCGAGTTGCTCTTTTCCGCCTCGCAAACGTAGATAATCGCCTCGGCAAGAGGAATCCTCGCCTCGGGATAGCCGATACGCTCCAACGCATACATAGCAGAAGTAGCGATTTGCAGCGCCCTCGGGTCTGCCATGCCTACGTCCTCGGCAGAATGCACGACCAACCGCCTTGCGACGATCATGGGGTCGCAACCACCCTCTAAAAGCCGCATAGCATAGTACAACGCGGCGTTGGCGTCGCTTCCTCTTAAGGATTTGCAAAACGCGGAAAGAAAATCATAAAAGGCATCCTGATTATAGGAAAGCGCTTTCCTTTGAATAGACTGCTCTGCGTCTGCAAGGGTGATATGCACCTGCCCGTCGCCATTCGGCGCGGAAGTGAGTGCGGCAAGCTCCAAAGCGTTATACGCCGAGCGCAAATCCCCGCCAGCCGTTTCCGCTATATGCTCGATCGCCTCTTCGTCTGCAAGAATATTCTGCTTGCCAAGCCCCTTATGACGGCTCTTAAGCGCGGTATGCAGCGCGCCGACGATATCCTCTTTGGTTAAGCTCTTGAATTCGAACACCCGACATCTCGATACGATTGCGGGGGTCATTGCCGCGTAAGGATTTTCCGTCGTCGAGCCGATAAAGATAATCGTACCCTGTTCGATGGCAGGAAGAAGAGAATCGCTTTGCGTCTTATTGAAACGGTGGCACTCGTCCAAAAGAAGATAGGTGCGTTTGTTGTACAGCTTAAGATTATCCCTTGCCGTTTCTACCGCTTTCTTCACGTCCGCAACCCCTGCGTTGACGGCGTTGAGCTTGATAAATTCCCCGTTTGTGCGAAGGGCAATAATATTGGCAAGCGTGGTTTTTCCGCAGCCCGGCGGGCCCCAAAAAATACAGCTGCCCAAGCGATCGGTAGCAATCGCGCGGCGAAGCAGGGACCCTTCGGCTACGATATGCTTCTGCCCGATAAATTCGTCCAGCGAGTTCGCCCGCATGCGCTCGGCAAGCGGCTTCGCCTGTTCCTCGTGGTTGTTAAAATCGAATAAATCCATATTATTCTTCCAAAGCTTTTTTAATTTTTTCTACGTTCGCTTTCCCCAGCTCGTAGCCCTTGTCGTAGGCAAATTGCACCTGTTTAAGGGAGTGTTGGCTCATATCACCAAGCTCGGGCTCCAGCCAAAAATCAACGCAATCCGCATGTTTTTCTTTATATGCCTTCGTGCGGTGATTGTCCATAATATCTATCATTTCCAAAAGCACACCCAAGGTCCCCGGGCAGTCCTCGCTTGCATTTCTCCAACCGAGCACGTCCACCGCCACCACAACGTCCGCCCCAAGCGCCTTTACGCGGCCGGCAGGTACGCGTTCAAGCACGCCCCCGTCGATAAGTCGCATGCCGTCCTTATGCAAGGGATGAAAGATTGCGGGAATGGTCGAGGACGCCACGATAGCGTCCAAAAGGCTGCCCTTTGAAAACTCTACCGCTTGCTGGGTAATCATATCTACGGCAATACAGCGGAAGGGAATTTTAAGGTCGTCAAAAGTAACGTCCCCGATATGCTTTTCCAACAGTTTCCAAATTTTTTTGGAAGCGAACAAGCCGCCTTTTTGCCGCGTAGGGCCGATTAAATCCAAGAGTCTCAGTTTTAACACCGCGCTTTTTATTTTTTCTAAGGGCACGCCCGCGGCGTAAGCGCCGCCTACGACTGAACCCATAGAACAGCCGACGATATAATCGGGTTTTATCCCCGCTTCCTCTAATGCCTGTAAAAAACCGACGTGCGCTACGCCGCGGCTGCCGCCTGCGCCGAGCGTCAAACCGAGTTTCTTCTTCATTTCTTCTCCTTTTACTTTTCAGTTATGCCTTATCCTTTTAAGTAGGCGCCCAACAGCTTACACTCCAACGTGCTCTCTTGAATTTTTGCAAGCATATCTTGCGTTTTCTTTGCGGAAATATCGCACTCCGCCTCGATGAAAAACCGGAAATCCCCAGGGCGGTTTTTAATGGGTCGGCTTTCAATTTTCGTCATGTTGACGTCGCAATCGGCGATGAGCGTCAACAGCTCCAACAAGCTCCCCTTTCTATGTGGACAGGTCGCGGAAAAGAACACCCGCTCGCTCGTTTTCGGCAAGTTCTCCTCACCTTTCTTTACAAGCAAGAAATGGGTAAAATTATTTTTTTCGTCCGAGATACACTCTTCTCCAACGACGAATCCGCCGCGGAGATTCCCCGCATGTGCGCCTGCGATTGCCGCGCTCTTACCCGATTCGTCCTCCATGGCTTTCGTTAAGCCGAACGCCGTCGATTCCGTTTCCCGCAAAGAGGCAAAAGGCATTTCTCTATCCAAAAATCCCGCGCACTGGTCGAGGGCTTGACGATGAGAATACACCCTGCCGATTTGCGAAAGCGATACACCTGCTTTATAAATCAATCGGTGCTCAATACGCAGCACGTACTCCTCCACGGCATACACGCCCTCTACCGCCTGCAATAAATCCAAATTTTGCGAAACTCCGCCTTGCAGACTGTTTTCAATGGGAAGCGCCGCCGCGTCCACCCTACCGTTTTCTACCGCGGACAATACCTCCGCAAAACTACGGAAGGGAATGCATTCATCCCAATCGTTTATCTTTTTTTCACCCTTGGGCGCGCGTTCCAAAAACGCTTTCGCCGCCAAATGAGAATAACTGCCCTCCGGACCTAAAAATGCAATTTTCATATTTCACCTCATACCTGCTCCGCTAAGTTCAAAAGCAATTTCTCCGTATCCTCCCAACCAAGACAGGGATCGGTAATCGATTTACCGAATACCTCGTCGTGTTTTTGGCTGCCTTCCACCAAAAAGCTTTCTATCATAAAGCCTTTGACGATCTTTTTGAACTCTTCGTCGAAGCGGCGGTTTTGCATCACCTCTTCCGCAATACGAATTTGCTGCTTGAATTGTTTACCCGAATTCGAGTGGTTGCAATCGATTAAGATAGCAGGATTTTCCAGCTTACTGTCCTTGTACATTTGCGTAAGCTGCATAACCGTTTCGTAATGGAAGTTAGGCACGTCTACGCCAAAGCCGTCCACGCCGCCGCGCAAAATCGCATGCGCGTAGGGGTTGCCGTTCGAGCTTACCTGATAGTTTCTATATTTGAATACCTGCGGGCTTTGCGCAGCAAAGATAGAATTGATCAGCGCAAGAATATTCCCGCTCATGGGATTTTTCAAGCCCACAGGTGCGTCAATACCGCTTGCCACTTGACGATGAAGCTGGTCCTCTACACTTCTCGCACCTACCGCGTGGTAGGAAAGAAGGTCCTCTACGTAGGGAGTGTTTTCGGGATAAAGCATCTCGTCCGCCGAAGTCAAACCCGATTCGTTAATCGCCGCAAGGTGCAATGCACGGATACTGCGGATACCTCTTACGATATCTGCCGTCCCCTCGGGGTCGGGCTGCAAAAACATACCCTTATACCCAACTCCCTTAGTACGGGGTTTGTTGGTATAAATACGGGGTACGATAACAAGCTTGTCTTTTACTTGTTCGTTCAGTTTACCCAATCTTGAAATATATTCCAACGTGGGCGCAGGCTCGTGCGCGGAGCAAGGCCCGATAACGACAAGCATTTTTTCACTTCTACCTGCAATAACGTCGCGGATTTCCTTGTCCCGCTGTTTTTTGATTTCCTGTAAAGCGGGGGTTAAGGGTTTTTCCGCAATAAATTCTTCCGGTTCAGGTACAAAATTTTGTTTTTCTAACATAGTAAAACTCCTTTTTTCTCTCGTACTTATTTGCGCTTTTCGATATATTCTTTCACTTCTTTCGTAACGTATTCGTCAATCGGCGTACCGAATTTTAAGCTGTTTCTAACCATAGACGAGCTAACGTGCAACAGCTCCTGAGGACAAGGCAGGTACACCGCGCAAAGGGTAGGGTCAAGCTTTCTGCTTGCGTAAAAATTAGCGTTTTCGTAATCCAAATCAATGGAGTTGCGAATCCCACGGACATAGAATTTCGTGTTTTCTTTTTCTAAAAGCTCCGCTACCGTCCCTTCAGCTACGATCACCTTGACGCGGGGATCCTTGCCAAAGGTAAGCGAAAGCATTTCCTCTCTTTGCTCCAAGGTGAAGCAAGGAAGCTTGGCGGGATTAACCATAATCGCCACCGCCACCTCATCGAAAATCTTCAGGCACTCCTCAACCAAGGCTTTATGCCCCAAGGTGGGCGGGTCAAACGTGCCCGCAAAAATACATTTTTTCATGATTGCCTCCTGAAAAAGGTCATGTACGCCTTTCCATATTTACGCTCGTCATACTTTTCCAACCCCTCAATTTCTCCCTCGAAAGGACGATCGCGCTCGTATACGGCTATGCCGTTTTGCGAAAGTAAGCCCTTCCCCGCGATAACCTCTAAAGCGTTTTTACCGTATTCAAAGCGGTAAGGCGGGTCGATAAAAATCAAATCGAATTCCCCTCTTAATTGCCCCAAGGCAACGAGGTAGTCGCTTTGCATAAGCTTCGCCTCTTCGCCGTTCACGGGGATTTTAAGCGCGGTCAAATTCTTTTTAAGAATGGCTAGACTATCCTTAGAACAGTCGTTGAATACGACCTCTTTTGCACCTCTTGACAAGCTTTCAATTCCTAAAGCCCCGCTTCCCGCAAACAGATCTAAAACCCGCGCGCCGTACAGCTTTAAGGATAAGATATTAAACAAAGCCTCCTTCGCCCTGTCCGAGGTAGGACGAACGTCCTCTCCTGCAAACTCCGCAAGTACTCGGCTTTTGTATTTCCCTGCAATAACTCTCATCTTTATTTCTTCTTTTTAGGTTTCGTACCGGGCAAACCGCCGTAGTTGATTTTCTTAGGCTTATTCGCCTCCTCCTCAGCCGCCTTTTGAGCAATGAGCTGTTCCCGCAAATTCTTATTACGCTTTGCGTATGCGCCTGCTATGTAGCCGCCGCCCGTAATGGCGATGGGAATGATGGCGAAAATACAAACCACAAAGTAGCTTACCGCAATCCCGCTGGCGTTCATAAGATAGAATGGAATGCTTGCCCAGCCCGAAAAAATAGACGAGAGGAGCATCAACCAAGCCATCCCCCTGCCTGCGTTTTCGGCATGGAGCCCCGTTTGATTTAAGCCGAGTAAAATCCCAAATACGATAGGAAGCACCGCAACAAACCCGCCGATCGCAAAGCCTTTCCAAACGCGGTATTCCAGCGCCTCTTTATGCGAGGAAATTTTATATCCAACGCCGTTCTCTTCTGCCGAAATACGCTTGAGGTTGCCGGAAACGAGCATTTCATAATGCGTCGAACCGCTTGCCCAAGCCATAAGGAAATTGTACGCCGCAACCACTACGTTGCAAACTACCGACCAAGTGATCGTTCTTGCATTCCATTCCAGCGTATCCCCTTTGAGGGCTATCATCATCAATACAAGCCCTGCGCAGCAATACATCATTCCCGCGGGTACAGACGCCTTGAACAACGTCCACACGTACCTGAAAAAGGACTTTATCTTCTTCTTTACCGTAGCCATATCACTACCTCCGTATTTTTCTCTTTTGCGAACCTGCCCCATCCTTGTCCTACCGCTTGATTGCTAACTACGGGTACAGGTACTCCGCACGGCGGGTCGCGGCGCAAAGCACCTCGTAGGAAATCGTGCCCGTCCTTCCCGCCGTAGTTTCGGCGTTGGTAAGCACCGCTATCCATTCCCCACGCTTGCCCTTGTCCTTGCGGATACAAGCATCCATACAGGCGTTACCCGCGTTTTTATACGCGCCTACAACGCCGTTATCCCGTTTTCTTAAAAAACCGTCCGCATACCCTACCCGATAAACGGAAAGGGTCGTATTTTCTTGCTTGGATAGTTCCTTACCGTAGCCCGCTCCGCCGAAGGAAAACCGCCGCGTTACCATTCGCTTCGCAAAAACCTGCATAGCCTTTTCAAGCGCAGGCGCTTCTTTTACCCCCGATTTTTTAGAGGGCGGACAGGGCAAATAGCCGTACAATCCTATCCCCACGCGCACCATATCAAAAGCGAACGCCTCTCCCAATAATGCGCCGTAGGTGGCGGACAGGTGTGCGCTGACCTTTGGAAAATACCGCCGACAAACACGCTCCGCCGACAGAAACATCTCCCGTTGTTTTTTCGCCCGCGCATAGGAACACTCGCAAAGATGGGAATATATCCCCGTTACTTTTACAAAAGGGTCCGTACTCAAAAATTTACATACGCCCTCTAAGGACTCTATCCGCATACCGTAACGGTTCATTCCCGTATTGATTTTAAGGTGAACCCGTATCGGCAATTCGTAACGCCTGCAAACGGCGGACAACAGCTTCGCCGTCCGTAAATCCCCTATGCTTGCCGTAAACCCCGCGCTTGCAAGAGCGTAACACTCTTCCTCATCCGTGGGGGGCGTAAACACAAGAATTTCTTTCCCGCATGCCGCCGTCAAAATGGCTTTCCCCTCCTCGATAAGAGCAACGGCAAAACAATCGGCTATACCGTTTAAGGCGTTAACTACTTCTTCCGCACCATGGCCGTACGCGTTGGCTTTGACCACCGCGCATAGCTTTTTTCCCGTCAACGCCGAGAACTTCTCCGCATTACGGCGTATCCTATCTAAATATATTTCCGCCCTGACTTTTTGCACCTTGTATCGTATGCAGGCGGGCGTGAAATTTGTGCTTACTTACTAAAAATCAATCTATGGCAGTTGTCGCACTCAATCGTTGCGCCGCCCGTCAATTTACTCCTTGCAGCCAAGGGGGGTTCCATGCTGCAATAAGGACAACGGTTGCCCGTGAGTTCCCCGATGACAGGGAAAATTTTCTCCTTTCGCTTGGTTTTATATACTTCCAACATATCGGCAGGTATCTCCTTGGCAATCGTGGAAAGCTGCCCTTCAAGCGCTTTCTTTTCGGGATCGCGCGCGGTTTTGAGCGCCTTGTATTTTTCGGAAACCTCGGCATATTGCTTTTGCGCGGCAATGACCTGCTTTTTCAATTTTTGATATTCCGCGTCCGTCTCCTTGACGTTTGCGGCAAGCGCGGAAATGTCCGCTTTCATCTTTTTCAGTTGGTCTACCTTCGTTTGCGCTTTCTTTTGATAGAATGCAATATCTGCGCCCTCGGTTACGAGCTCGTCTAAGTGCTCGAAATCCTTGAGGGTTTCCTCAAGCTGTGCATACTTTTTCTCAAGCTCGTCCGCTTCCGCCTTAAGCGCCTGCGCCTTTACTTCCAAAGCGTCCAGCTTTTCGGGTGCGGTTTCAAGGAACTTTTTATACTTAACGTATTCCTTTCTCTCCTCGCTTGCTGCAAGTTCCCTTTCCAGCTTGTAAAGCTTCGTGTCCACTTCTTGATAGTTCAAAATTGCCTGTAACTGTGTCATGCTATTCTCCTCCCGTCAAAGCAGTTCCGTGTCCGTATGATATACGCACGGTATTTCTACCTGCCGACAGATTTTTTCATAATATTTTCTAAATCCGTAATGTTCGGACGCATAATGCGTCATCACAACCACCGCAATTCCAAGCTCCGTTGCCATCGTAATCAAATGATGCTTGAAATCCGCGGAAATGATCACGTCCGCGCCCTCGCGCTTTGCAAACGCAATCGAAGCCTCGTCCGCGCCCGCCCCGCAAAAGCTTGCTACCTTTTCTATCTTTCTCTCCTCGTGCCCATAGCCAAGCACGCGCTTGCTTGCAAAGGTTTCCTTAATCCCCTCTATCAGCCCGCCAAGGGTAGTTTCAGGGACGGAGTATACCCTCCCGTAGCCGCCGCTTGAAAGGGTATGCATAAGGCGTACCTCTTGATTTGAACACGTACCTGCCCCTGCCGAACACAAAACACCTTGCATCATGCTTTCGTCAATACCGCCGTTTGCCACGTCAAGATTGAGGTGCATACTGATAACGGAAATCCCCTTTTGGATACAGCGTATCAGTTTCCCGCCGAGGAGCTTTGTATCGCTTTCCTTAATGTCGCTGATTTTACCGTAAATAACGGGGTGATGGGTAATAATCAAATTACAGCCCTTAGCCTCCGCCTCGTCGATAGCGCTTGCCGTAAGGTCGAGGGTAAACAAAATCCCCTTGACTTCCTGACAAGCTTCTACCAAAAGCCCGCTGTTATCGTACGCACCGTAGCACTCGCAATATTCGTCGCTTAAGCTTTTGGGGGCAAGGAGGTTTGTAATTTCATAAATTTCACTTAATTTCACCGCGCAACACTCCTTGTAATCTTTCTTTCTTTTCTATTAAAGCCTTCTTGCTTTCTTCCTGCAAGGTCGGCTCCTTTAAGTATTTTTCTAAATTGCCGACCAGCTTTTCCAACCGTTCCAAAAACGCCTTTGGACGGGTAAGCAAATTCTCTTTGCCAAACTCGTACTCCGCAGCAGTATAAGTTTGTTGAACTTGACCCTGCCCCGCTTTTCCACCGCAAATCACCTCGTAAAACTTTCCGTCGCGAAAGGTGAAATCCCTGTCGATATACCCGCCGTTTTCAAGAATATATCTTCTCAGCTTTTCCGCGTCGTGCATGGGTTGAAAAACAAACCGCTTAGGCATAAAGCCGTACTTTTTATCGGCAAGTATGGAAATAATTTCACTGCCGCCCATACCCGCAATCAAGACCTCTTCGGTATCCTTAGGCACGCCGAAAAAACCGTCGCCGAGCACAGAAATCGCTTTGCCTGCCCGTATATACGGCGCAAGCAGGGCTTCGGCTTTTGCCAAACTGCCTTTACTTACGTCGGAAAGAATCACCCGCTCGCAAAGTCCGTTTTCCAATACGTATTTCGAGCAATATCCGTGATCGCACCCCACGTCCGCAAACGTCTTTGCCGGCGCAAGCAGGGCGCATAGCGTATCTATACGTTTTCCGTAGCCCATTATTCAAGGAAATCTCTTAATTTTTTGCTGCGGGAAGGATGACGGAGCTTTCTAAGCGCCTTTGCCTCAATTTGGCGGATACGCTCACGGGTAACGTTAAACTCCTTGCCGACTTCTTCCAAGGTGCGGGGCTTTCCGTCGTCCAAGCCGTAACGCAGTCTAAGCACCTTTTCTTCGCGGGGAGTAAGGGTATCCAATACCCCGAAAAGCTGTTCCTTGAGCATCGTAGAGGTAACCGAATCGTTAGGGGTAGCCGTCTTTTCATCCTCGATGAAATCGCCGAGATGGCTATCCTCTTCCTCGCCGATAGGAGTTTCCAAGGAAACGGGGTCTTGCGCGATTTTTTGAATTTCACGCACGCGCTCCTCCGTTACGCCCATTTTTTCCGCAATCTCTTCGGGGGTAGGCTCTCTACCAAGCTCCTGCAATAATACACGCTGTACGCGGGTGAGCTTGTTGATCGTTTCAACCATATGCACGGGAATACGAATGGTGCGCGCCTGATCGGCGATTGCACGGGTGATGGATTGACGAATCCACCAAGTCGCATAGGTGGAAAACTTGAAGCCCTTTTGATAGTCGAACTTTTCTACCGCTTTCATAAGCCCCAAATTGCCCTCTTGAATCAGATCCAAGAAAAGCATACCGCGCCCCACGTAACGCTTTGCAATCGAAACCACCAATCGAAGATTCGCCTCGGAAAGACGTTTTTTCGCACTCTCGTCCTCTTCCTGCATACGCTTTGCCAGCTCAACCTCTTCCTCTGCGCTAAGCAGGGGCACCCTGCCGATGTCTTTAAGATACATCTTTACGGGATCGTCTAAACCGATATCGGACAACGCCTGTTCAAACAGCTCCTTATCCCTTTGGTCCTCATCGATAATTTGAATGCCCGCCTCACCCAAGGACTTGTAGACGTAGTCGATTTGGTTGGGATTGGTATCGTATTTCTCCATAATATCGCAAAGTACGTTGGTGGAAATACTCCCCTTCTTTGCATAATTGTTGATAATTCCCGTCAAAATTTCATTGAGTTTTTGCTCGGATATATTCATCTTTTATCCTCCGTTAATATAAACCGTCGTTAATTTTTTTTAAGCGCGTTGCGCTTTTTGATACATTCGCTTAATTGCTTAGCAATTTTCTTGCGCTCTTCCTCTTGAGTAGCCTGTGCATACTCGCCGTTAAGCCTTGAAATCTCCTCTTCTATCGCCTCTTTTTGCAGGGTGTTTACGCTGTCAAGGAAAAACCTTTCCGCCACCTCGCCCGTGAGCTTGTCCCCGTAATTTAAGTCCAAAATAGCGTTAAATTCGGGACATTTCTCATCGAGAAGTTCAAACAGCTCGCTCGGGCGGATACGTTCTCCTTTTTCCTCGCGCTCGGCAATATAATGCGCGATGACGATATGCGTTTCGTCCTTTAGAGGCAAATCCCGAACGGAAAGCTTGCCTGCGTACGGCGCAGAAAAGAGCTTTGCCGCCAAGATAAAGCGAGTGGCTTTCCTTTGTATATCCGTACCCGTTGCCGCCTCTACGATACGCTCCTTAGGAAGCTCGACTTCTACAGCCGCGTCTTTTTTGACGTTTTGCAAATCCCGCTCTAAGGCGTGATAGGTGATACCCGTCTTATCGCGTAGCTTTTTCAAAAGCTCCTCTTTTACGCTCTCACTTTCGGCAGTCTTAACGATTTTCAACGCCTCGGCAATAAACTGCCGTTTTTCCGCCGTTACGGATAAATCGTAATTCCTTTCTAAAGCATGTAAGCGGTAATCGATGACTGGCATGGCTTTATCCAAGCAAGCTTGGTACGCGTCTGCGCCCTCCCTTGCCACGTCGTCGGGGTCCTTCCCTTCCGGCATGGGTACAACCCTTACACTCAAACCTGCTTCTTTCAAAATGTCCAGACCGCGCACGTCCGCGTTTTGCCCAGCGAAGTCCCCGTCATAGCTTATGAGTACGTTATCCGTATACCGCTTTACAAGCCTTGCCTGTTCCCGAGTCAACGCTGTACCCATCGTCGCAACTACATTTTTGAAGCCCGCTTGATACAAGGAAATGGCGTCCATTTGCCCTTCTACGAAGATGACCTCGTTTATCGGTTGTTCGCGCTTGAGCTTTTTAAGCAAATTGATATTGTACAGCGTTTTGCTTTTATCAAAAAGCAAGGTACCGGGCGTGTTTTTATATTTGCCGAACTTGACTTTTTCAAGCTTTCTTCCGCTAAAGCCAACCACCTCGTCAAAAGCATTAATAATCGGGAATACTAAGCGTTCGCCCTGTTGATCGTACAGCCGTCCTTTTTCGCTTTCCGCAACAACCCCGCTGTCGAGGAGGTCTTCTCTAGAATAGCCTTTTTTCAAAAGATAATCGGGCAAGGCATTATAATCGAGCGAGGCGCCCAAACCGAATTTTTTCACCGTCGTCGGCGCAAGTCCGCGTCCTTGGATATACTTTAGATATACCTCCGCCCGCTTATCGCCGCTATAAAGGTTGGATAAATAAAACCTTGCCGTATCTAATACGATTTTAACGATGGCGTCGCGTTTTTTGCGCTTGCGTGCAGCCTCTTCAGTGTCAAAGCTGCTTTCGGGTACGGTCATCTTCGCCCGAGCCGCCAAAATCCTGACTGCGCCCATGAAATCGGTGGATTCGATTTCCTGCACGAATTTGATGACGTCGCCCGATTCCTGACAGCCGAAGCAGTGATAGAACTGATCCCCCTCGTTGACCGCAAAAGACGGGGTCTTTTCATGGTGGAATGGGCAGCAAGCCCAGTAATTCCCGCCTTTTCTATCCAAGGCGACGTAGCTTCTAATCACCTCTATGATGTCCGTTTTTTGTTTAAGCGTCCTCAAAAACGAAGAAAACTCGTTGTCAAATCTTCCGCTGTTCAACGCACACCTCCCATCGAAAAGGTAGCGGGAATAAACAGGCTTTCAAATACGCTGATCGCATACCTGTCCGTCATGCCCGAAAGATAATCGCACACGACCCGTTCCTTATCGTAGTTATCTAAAAGTTTCAAATAGGGCGAAGGGAGCTTGTCTACGTTTTCCATGAAATATCTAAACATTTGCGTAAGCATTCTCTCCGAACGCTCCTGCATGGACTTATTCGTTAAGGCGTATACCCTTTCAAACATAAAGGCGCGAAGCTCGTTCGTAGCCGACATAACCTCGTCCGACATTTTGACAAACGGTTGCTCGTACGAGCATTTCCAAATATCCTCAATCGCCGTATTGATACGCGTTTTCGTCTTATCGCCAAGCACCTCTACCGCACGTTTTGGCAAATCCTCCGCCTTGATAATTCCCGCCCGAATGGCGTCCTCAATATCGTGGTTGATATAGGCGATACGGTCCGCAAGGGAAACCGCTTCCCCCTCTAAGGTCATGGGCTTACCGCTGCTTTTGTGTTCCAAAATACCGTCCCGAACCTCCTGTGTGAGGTTGAGCCCACGCCCGCCTTTTTCAATGACGTCTACGACCCGCAAAGACTGCTCGTTATGCATAAAGCCGTGTTCGGAGAGCTTATCAAGCACCCTTTCCCCCACGTGTCCAAAGGGCGTATGCCCAAGGTCGTGTCCTAAGGCAATCGCCTCGGCAAGGTCCTCATTCAAGGACAACGCACGCGCAATCGAACGGGCGATTTGCGAAACGTCAAGGGTATGGGTCAAACGGGTAATGTAGTGATCCCCCTCGGGCGCGCAAAACACCTGCGTTTTGTTTTTCAAACGCTTAAAGGAATTGCTGTATATAATTCTATCGCGATCACGTTGAAATTCCGTGCGGAAATCGCAGCTTTTTTCCTCCCGCGCACGACCGCGGGTATCCGCCGAACGTACTGCATAGGGAGATAACAAGCTTTCCTCCCGCGCGCAAACGCGCTCTCTTACAGTGGCGTATTTTTCTTGATTTTGCATACACGTGTCCTTTTTGAAAAAACTTATCTTATATATATATTCGACAAAACTTCTTGAAATCCTCTTTTTTTAAGAATTTTTTTATTTTTTTTATAAAAATAAACCCCTCGAAGATAAAATCGAGAGGTTCTTTCACTTTTGAACGGATTATACAAGCTTTCTGCCCATTAAAACGCCCATAACCGACGCCATCATTAAGCCCCGCGTCCAGCCCGACGAGTCGCCGAGGCAGTACAAGCCTTTGACGTTGGTATTAAACTCTTTATCCATTTTAATACGGTTGCTGTAGAATTTCAATTCAGGCGAATACAGCAAGGTTTCCGTTGCCGCAAACCCGGGCACGACTTGGTCTACCGCTTGAATAAAGTTGATAATATTAACCATAGTGCGGTATGGCATTGCCGCCGTAATATCCCCCGCCACCGCGTCCTTTAGGGTAGGCTTTAGGTTGGAACGGGACAGCTCTTCCTGCCAAGTACGCTTACCCTCTAAAATATCCCCAAACCGTTGGACAAGGATATGCCCCGCGCCCAGCATGTTTGTAAGCTCCCCTATCTTCTGCGCATAGGCAATGGGTTGATTAAAGGGTTGAGAGAAGTGATGGGAACACAAAATCGAAAGGTTGGTATTATCCGTTTTGACGTCCTTATAGCTATGCCCGTTAACGACGGCAAGATGATTGTCGTAATTTTCCTGCGAAACAAACCCGCCGGGATTTTGACAAAAAGTACGTACTTTGTTTTGGAAGGGCATAGGATAGCCGATGAGCTTGGACTCGTACAAGGTCCTATTCACCGTTTCCATGACCTCGTTGCGGACCTCTACGCGCACGCCGATATCCACCGAACCCGCCACGTGCTCCACGCCGTATTTTTCACAAATCTTTTCTAGCCAGTCCGCGCCTCTTCTTCCCGTGGCGATAACCGTAGTCTCCGCGAAAATATCAAAGCCCTCGCTGCCGTCCCATTTGGTAATGGTTACGCCCCTGCAT
>JAZUQM010000140.1:0-2623 GCA_045605705.1 Candidatus Scatosoma sp. | reverse complement strand
ATATGCAAGAGGACAAGGAAGCGATTTTCGACAGCGTGGATACGGTCAAGGCTTGTTTGGAAATTCTCGTGCCGATGGTTGCGACGATGAAAGTCCACGGGGAAAATACCTACCGTTCGGCGCAAAAGGGATTTATCAATGCGACCGATTTGGCAGATTATCTCGTGAAAAAGGGAATGCCGTTTAGAACGGCGTACAAGACGGTAGGACAGCTTGTTGCCGAGTGTATTGAAAAGGACACCGTTTTGGACAACTTGCCTTTAGCGGACTACAAAAAACACAGCGAGCTTTTCACCGAGGACTTATACGAAGAAATTTCCCTTGAAACCTGCGTAGGCAAGAGAAACAGCTTCGGCGGCGCGTCGCCCGATTCGGTGCGCATGCAGGTGGCGGCGGCGAGGGAAGATATCGCCGAGTTGGAAGAAGATTTGCAAGACGAAGAATATTTATTAGGATATTGAGATGAAAAAAGTATTTATAGACGGCAGTGCGGGAACTACGGGCCTTAGGATTGCCGAACGCTTGGCAGGGCGTAAGGATATTCAAATCCTCACATTGCCAGACGAAAAAAGAAAAGACCCGCAGGCTCGAAAGGAGATTTTGAACGAGGCGGACTTGGCGTTTTTATGCTTGCCCGACGACGCGGCAAGGGAATCCGTTTCTCTCGTGGAGAACCCCGATACGGTGATTATCGACGCGTCCACGGCGCATAGAACCTTGCCCGACTGGGCGTACGGCTTTCCCGAGCTTTCTAAAAAGCACGAGGACAAGGTGTTATCCTCTAAGCGAATCGCCGTACCCGGCTGTCATGCCAGCGGGTTTATCGCGCTCGTGTACCCCTTGATAGAGGCGGGGATTTTGAGTAAGGACGAGCTTGTTACCTGTCATTCGATTACGGGATATTCGGGCGGGGGCAAGAAAATGATTGCTCAGTACGAGGGGGAGGATAGAAATTCCTTGCTCGGCGCGCCCCGTCAGTACGGACTTACCCAAACGCACAAGCACCTCAAAGAAATGCAGGCGATTACAGGCTTGACCACGCCGCCTATCTTTTGTCCTATCGTTGCGGATTTTTACAGCGGTATGACGGTAACCGTGCCCTTGTTCAAGGCGCAAATCAAAGGCAGCGCCGAGGATATCAAGCGCGTGTATACGCAAAAGTACGCGGGCGGTTTGGTACGCTACGTGGAGAGTATGGACGAGGGCGGATTTTTATCGGGGCTTGCGCTGTCGCATAAAGATAATATGCAGGTTACGGTTGCGGGCAACGAGGATAGAATACTGCTTATCGCCTCATACGACAACCTCGGCAAGGGCGCAAGCGGCGCGGCAATCGAGTGCATGAATATGGCAATCAGTGCGGAGCGAACGGAAGGCTTAGAGCTGTAATCAACGCAAAAAGCGTTAGTTGGTAGAGAATAGAACAGGAAAAGGAAAAATTTATGTTAAAACAAATTCAAGGCGGCGTATGCGCTGCGAAGGGCTTTACGGCAAACGGAGTGCATTGCGGTATCCGTAAAAACAAAACCAAACGGGATTTGGCGCTTATCTATACCCAAACGCCCGCAACGGCGGCGGCGGTGTATACGCAAAACCTCGTTAAGGGCGCACCGCTTATTGTAACCAAGAATAATATCGAAAACGGCATAGCGCACGCGGTTATCTGTAACAGCGGTAACGCGAATACCTGTAACGCAAACGGTATCGAAATCGCGGAACAAACCTGTGCGCTCGTCGCAAAGGCGCTTGGCATTTCCGCGAAAGACGTCGTAGTGGCGTCTACGGGGGTTATCGGTCAGCCTTTGGATATTACGCCGATTGCAGGCGGTATTCCCGCACTCGTTGCAGGGCTTGGGGAGAATAGCAATTTGGCGTGCGAGGGGATTATGACTACGGATACCAAACCTAAGGAAATTGCCTTCGAGTTCACGGTCGGGGGCAAGACCTGCCGTATCGGCGGGATTGCAAAGGGCAGCGGTATGATTCACCCGAATATGGCGACCATGCTTGTATTCGTAACCACCGATTGCAAGATTTCCGCGAAAATGCTTCAAAAAGCCCTTTCCGCGGATGTAAAAACCTCGTTTAATATGGTCAGCGTAGACGGAGATACTTCCACCAACGATATGCTCTCTATCCTTGCAAACGGCGAGGCGGGAAACGACGAAATCACGGCGGAGGGCGCGGATTTTGATGCGTTTTGCGAGGCTTTGCACGCAGTAACGGTGGATTTGTGCCGAAAGATTGCGGCGGACGGCGAGGGCGCAACCAAGCTCCTTGAATGTAAGGTAGACGGTGCGAAGACGGAAGAAATTGCCAAAGTTGTCGCAAAATCCGTTATTTGTTCTTCCCTTTTCAAGGCGGCTATGTTTGGCGCGGACGCCAACTGGGGCAGAGTGCTTTGCGCAATCGGTTACGCAGGCGCGGACGTGGACGTAAACAAAGTAGACGTGGCGTTCCGCTCGGCAAAGGGCGAGATTTGCGTTTGTAAAATGGGTGCGGGCGTGCCTTTTAGCGAAGAACAAGCCAAAGAAATTTTATTGCAAAGCGAAATCGAGGTGCTCATCTCCTTAAACGACGGCGAGGGCAAAGCCACCGCTTGGGGTTGCGATTTGACCTATGA
>JAZUQM010000139.1:0-3502 GCA_045605705.1 Candidatus Scatosoma sp. | reverse complement strand
GGTAAAGACCAAGCCGCTTATTTCTACAACGGCGACGGCAATTTGAATATCGTTGAAACGATGACGAGCGTGGATTTGATTGCTACCGCGGACGCGTCGGCGGAATTTGCCAATATACTTAGAGGCTCGGGCTTTGCGCTTGGTATAAACTATCTTGCGGAAGACGTTAGATTTAATACGTTTAACGTAACGCTTACCGACGCGCAGACGGGGAATATATCGGTCACCTTTGCGTTTGAGATTTCTTCCAATGGAGTAAAGATTACCGCGCCGTTTGGTCAGCCGACGACCTTCCCTGTCGCAAACGGATATTTTAAGATGGGGTTTGATTGTGAAAGCGCCATTGTATCGGATGCCAACGGCTTGCCCGTAACGTTTGTGGAAAAGGATGATGCAGGCAATGCGTTTACTGGTTTTGGTGACAGCTTATACGCGACGTTTTCCTTTAAGGGGGTACGCGATGAAAGCAAGCTTTCCCTTTCCCTTTTGAATAATCAAAGCCTTGGGTTCCGTAGTGAAAACGAGGAAGAAATTGGGGATTTCAAAGGCCCTGAAATCAAAATTTTAGGCGATTTACCCGTGAAGGTTGGTTTAAATTCTGAAATCACGGTCTATGCGGCGGAGGCGTTTGACGTTTTAAATCAGGCTTTGACGCCCACGGTAGAAGTACAATCTCCCTCAGGGGCGGTTATCATAAAAGAAGCGGTTGCCGATAAAGATATTAAGATTAAAGCGACGGAAGTTGGTTCTTATCGAGTGGTTTATGTTGCCTACGATTCGCAAGGGCAGCGTACGAGAATGGGGCAGCTGATTAACGTGGTAGATTCGATTGCACCGAGCTTGGAGGTAAACTTCTCTGACGTAACGAAAGCCGTAGGGGATACGGTTACGTTACCTACCGTAACGGCTTCGGACGATTCGGGTACGGTATATTACGACGTATTCCTCTCTCTTCCGAGTGGCGAAGTGAGAATGCTGTTGCATAGTGAAAACGGAACGCTGACGTCCTACTTAAATGGGGAAGATAAAACGTATCCTGCGTCCTTTAAGGTTTCGGATACAGAGTTTAAGTTGGAAACAAAAGGCAGATATGTTCTTACCGTCATGGCCTATGACGATAATTACAATTTAACGATGAAGTCTTTTACCATAACGGTGAAATAAGGAGCATAATATATGAGAAAAATCAAAACTTTATCATTGATATTTGCGTTTTTGTTTGCCGTTTCGGCGTTTGCGGGCTGTAAAGAGAATACCCCGAACAGCTCTACTTCGGAAGAGGCAGAGGTGACTTATGAAAAATCGGGATATTTGCTCGTCGACCACGGCGTTAGTGAATACGTGGTTTTGCTTCCGAAAAATCCGAGCGAGAACGAGTATACTGCGGCAAACGAATTGACCTATTTTTTAGGCGAGGCAACACAAGCGAATATTGCCATTGTAAACGAAGGCTCCTATAACGTTTCTGAAAAGTCAGCGGTCATTAGTATCGGGGATACTGCTTACGCAGACCAAAGAGGTGTAACAACGGACGGCAGCTTGGATACAAGCGGTTATATTATGAAAACGATAGACAATCAGCTGTTTATCCGTTCGGACGGAAATGGGATGGGCTGTGTATACGGCGTGTACGATTTGTTGGAAACTTCGATTGGTTATCGTTACTATTACACCGATGAAATTTATTATGAAACGAAAGAAACGGTAGACCTGTATAAATATGACGTCGTTGCCGACCCCGATTTTGATTTCCGTGCGATTTCTACGTGGAATTCTTTCTTGGAAGCAAACGAAGATTACTTGCGCAGAACACGTACGGTTACCAAAGACGAAGGCTGGGCTTGGGGTGGCGAAATGCACGTGCAGCTGAGAAAGGGCGGACATGGCGTTATCAACAAAGACCTTTGGTACGACGCGCATAAATACGGGACGGTAAAAGAGGACGGCACGCCCAACCATTGGTTCTCGGAATCAGGTGTGCAGCTTTGCTGGACAGCTGGTGAGGAGATGTATAAACAGGCGGCGGAAGATATTTATCAAAGAATTAAGACCGAGCCTACAAAAACGTATTTTGGTATAGGGCAAGCGGACGTAACGCTGTTCTGTAATTGCAGCCGTTGCCGACAGGCAAAAGAGGAATGGGCATTGAATGATGCAGGCTTGCAGATGCAGTTCATCAATCGTGTTGCGCATTACGTAAACGAGTGGGTGGCAAAAGATTTTCCCGGTCGCGAAATTAGATTGGTTATCTTTGCGTACTATGCAACGGAAACGCCTCCTGTTAAACAAGACGCAAACGGAAAATGGGTGCCTTTCAGCGATAAGGTTATCCCTGCGGCGGATAATATCGATTTCTATTTTGCACCGATTTATACCGATTATTCTAAGACGTTGACGGACGTGGAAAATCAAGACGTGTATTCCAATCTGTTGAAGTGGAAGGATTTCTTAGAAGGAAGAAAAAATCAGTTCTTGTTGTATACGTACGACACGAATTTCCATCATTTCTTCTACAACTTCAACAATTTTGATACGTTTAGAGAGCAAGCTGCGCAGTATGCGGAGCAGGGGGTTGATTTCATTCACAGCCAAGGCGCGAATACCACCAACCAGCCTTGCTTCCAAGAAATGCGTTATTTCGTAGAATCGCAAATTCTTTGGGATACTTCTAAAAATTACGATGACCTTGTCAACGAGTTTATGACACATTTCTATAAAGATGCGGCTGAAGAAATCCGTATGTATTACGATTTGACGCGCATGCGCTACGAACAAGCTTCCGTGCTTAACGGAATGTCCTATACCACTGATATTTACTCGAACATCGGCGACAGCGATATATGGACGGAAGGGGTCGTTGACCAAATCGACCGTATTTTCCAAAAAGCATACGAAAAAATCGACCATTATAAGACGGAAGATGCCGATATGTATGAAAAGCTGTATAACCGTATTAAAGAACTTGAATTAACGTTGACCTATACGAAGCTGAAACATTATAGTAGCAGCTATACGCAGAAAGAAATCAATGCGTTGGTGGACGAATTCAATTTCTATACCTTCAAGTTTGATATCAACAGAGAAAAAGAGGGCGATACGTTGACTGCTGGGTTGTTTGATAATTTGAAAAAATAATGATAAGGAGAATTATTATGAGAAATAAAAAACTGATTACGTTGTTGGTTTGTTTGGCTATGTCTGTGGCAAGTGTGGGTGCTTTAAGCTCTTGCGGAGATATGTTTGAGGAGCAAAGCAGTAGCACGGAAAGCATCAACGGGGGAAGCTCCGTAGGCGGCACGGATGAAAGCTCCGTGGACAGCTCGGAAGATAGCTCGAATGAAGACAGCTCTACAAGCGAGTCGAAAAAGGAAACGTATACGGTTTCCTTTGATGGCGCAAACGGAAGTGAAGTGGCGACAGAAACGGTAGAGGAGGGGGAACTTCTTGAAGAACCTACCGCCCCGACGAAAGCTTATTATACCTTTGACGGTTGGTATAATGG
>JAZUQM010000138.1:0-3041 GCA_045605705.1 Candidatus Scatosoma sp. | reverse complement strand
ATACTGCCTCGACATGCTCAAAAAAGCAGAAACCCTCGGCAAGAAAATTCTTCTTCCCGTAGATACCGTTGCGGCTAAAGAATTCCCCAACCCCATCGACGCTCCTATCGAAACGACTGTTGTGGACTCCAGCGAAATCCCCGACGATATGATGGGCCTTGATATCGGTCCCGCAACGAGAAAGCTCTTCGCGGAAACGGTTGCAAATGCAAAATCGGTTATCTGGAACGGTCCTATGGGCGTATTTGAAAACCCCATCCTTGCCGAAGGTACGAAATCGGTTGCGGAAGCACTTGCGTCCGTATACGGCAAGGCAACCACGATTATCGGCGGCGGCGACTCCGCTGCGGCTGTACAGGTACTCGGCTTTGCTGATAAAATGAGCCATATCTCCACCGGCGGCGGCGCTTCCCTTGAGCTTTTCGAAGGTAAAGTATTGCCCGGTATCGCTTGCTTGAACGACAAATAATTTTTGCGGGGGCGAACCAAGGTTCGCCTCCCACTATGTAAAAAAGGAAGAAATATTATGAGAAAACCTATTATTGCAGGAAACTGGAAAATGAACAACACCGCTTCGCAGGGTGTAGCACTTGTAAAAGACATCGCTCCCCTCGTTGAAAACGCAAACTGCGACGTAGTCGTTTGCGTACCCGCTATCAATATCCCCGCGGTAAGCGAGGCGTTGAAGGGCACGAATATTAAGCTCGGCGCAGAAAACGTGCACTGGGCGGAAAAGGGCGCGTTCACGGGTGAAATCTCCGCGGCGATGCTCGTGGAATACGGCGTAGAATACGTCATTATCGGGCACAGTGAACGCCGTCAATACTTCGGCGAAACGGACGAAACGGTAAACAAGAGAACGATTACCGCGCTTAACGCAGGGCTTACCCCTATCGTTTGCGTCGGCGAATCCTTGGAAGAAAGAGAAACGGGCAAAACGGAAGAAGTGCTTGCGCTTCAAATCCGCGAGGGCTTAAAAGGCATTGACGAGCTTTCCAAAATCGTTATCGCTTACGAACCCGTTTGGGCAATCGGCACGGGTAAAACCGCAACGGCTGAACAGGCAAACGAAACCATCGCTTTCATCCGTAAAACGGTTGGCGAAATGTTCTGCCCCCACTGCGCGGCGGCGCTCCGTATTCAATACGGCGGCAGCATGAACGCAGGCAACTGCAAAGAGCTTATGGCGATGCCCGAAATCGACGGCGGCTTGATCGGCGGCGCTTCCCTCAAAGCTCCCGACTTTGCGGCAATCGTAAACTTCGATAAATAAGCAACGCATTACGGGGACAGGTAAGCGTTCAGCGCATACCTGCCCCCACTATTTTGAAATTTAGGAGATAAACTATGAAAACCCCTTATGCAATCATCATTATGGATGGGTATGGGATTAACCCTTCTGCAAACGGTAACGCTATCGTTGCGGACGGCAGTAAATTTGTAAACCAGCTTAAAAAAGAATACCCTTCCGCACAGCTTGGCGCAAGCGGTATGTCCGTAGGTTTGCCCGACGGTCAAATGGGCAATAGCGAGGTTGGACACCCCAACATCGGCGCAGGCAGAATCGTGTATCAAGACCTGACCAAAATTACCAAGGATATCCGCGACGGCGTGTTCTTCAAAAATGAAGAACTTCTTCGCGCTATGCACGCGGCTAAAAATAACGGTAAAAAGCTCCACCTCTTCGGGCTTGTTTCCACGGGCGGCGTACACAGCCATACCGAGCATTTGTACGCGCTTATCGAAATGGCGAAAAAAGAGGGGTTGGACAACGTTTACGTGCACGCGTTTACCGACGGGCGCGACGTTGCCCCTACTTCGGGCGCGGAATTCCTCAAAGAATTACAAGCGAAAATGGACGAGCTGTCCTTCGGTAAAATCGCGTCGGTAGCAGGCAGATATTACGCTATGGACCGCGACAACAACTGGGATAGAGAGGAAAAGGCGTACGATATGCTCACCTTGGGCACGGGCGTACAGTTTGAAGGCTCGGCGGAAGACGCGGCGAAAGCTTCCTACGAAGCGGGCGTTACAGACGAATTCATCCTGCCCACCAACCTCACGGAAAACGGCAAGCCCGTTGCGCTTATCGAGAAAGGCGACAGCATTATTTGCTTTAACTTCCGTCCCGATAGAGCAAGACAAATTTCGAGAATGTTCTCGCAGGAAAAATTCCCCTTCACCGACGCAAAGACGGGCGCAACGCTCGGCTTTGACCGCAAGACGGGTTTCCTTGCACCTACCTACGTAGGCTTTGCGGTGTACGATTCCTCCTTTGAAGGGGTTGGCGTAGCCTTTCCCCCCGACGAAATCACCAACACCCTGCCTCAATATATTTCCTCTTTGGGCATGAAACAGCTGCATATCGCGGAAACGGAAAAGTACGCGCACGTAACTTTCTTCTTCAATGCCAAGCTTGAAGCCCCCGTTGAGGGCGAAACGCGTATCGTTATCCCCTCTCCCAAGGTAGCTACCTACGATTTACAGCCTGAAATGAGCGCATATCCCGTTACCGAAAAGGTATTAGAAGAGCTTGATAAAGGTATCTACGACGTCGTGATTTTGAACTTTGCAAACTGCGACATGGTAGGGCATACGGGCGTTATGGACGCCGCAATCAAGGCGGTGCATACCGTTGACGAATGCGTGAAAAAGGTTACGGATAAGATTTTGGCAATGGGCGGCAGCGCCCTCGTTACCGCTGACCACGGCAACGCTGACCAAATGGTTGCGGACGACGGCGTAATGCCTTTCACCCAGCACACCACCTTCCCCGTACCCGTAATTTTGGTTTCCAAGGAATATAAGGACGTAACCCTTCGCGAGGACGGCGTTTTGGCTGACCTTGCGCCTACCCTTCTCGATATTATGAAGGTAGAACAGCCCAAGGAAATGACGGGTAAGAGCCTTATTAAATAAGGAAACGAGAAAATTTTTCAAAAAAGCCCGCAAAAATCCTTGCGATATTCGCTTTTGTATGCTATAATTGATAAGTGATTTGAACGGACGGAAAATTTTCCGTTAAAGAAAAAGTAAAAAGG
>JAZUQM010000137.1:0-2750 GCA_045605705.1 Candidatus Scatosoma sp. | reverse complement strand
ATTTCCTCAAAAAGCGTTATAACGCCGTTCCCGTGAAGGGTAAAATCTCCCGTTCGAAGGTGAATTTCATGACCGTTTACGAAAGCAAGGGCTTGGAGTTTACTTCCGTGGCAGTGATTACGAAAGGTATGTCTAACAGTGAGAAATATATCGCCTTTACCCGTGCGCTTAAAGAGCTTGCAGTTATAGAGGAATAGAAATTTTCATAAAGGGAAAACTTTTTGCGTTCAAACGTTTGAAAAATTAAAAAAAATATGTTAGAATAAGACTAAAATGGCATATTATGGCGAAAAATTGCCTTTTCAGGGGCGGTTTTTCGCCGTATATCGTACGATTGAGGATAAAATGGCAGAACAAACAAAAAAAGAAGTGAAAAAAACGGAAGAATACAGTGCGAAAAACCTTGAGGTGTTGGAAGGGCTTGACGCTGTCCGTATGCGTCCCGGTATGTATATCGGCTCAACGGGCATCAAGGGTTTGCACCACATTCTTTGGGAAATTGTAGATAATGCCGTAGACGAGGCTGCAAACGGACATGCGAACAGGATAAAAGTAACCCTGCACGCCGACGGCAGCGCTTCCGTCGAGGACAACGGCAGAGGTATTCCTACCGATATTCACCCCAAGGAAAAGGTTTCGGGGGTACAGCTCGTTTTTACCAAGCTTCATGCGGGCGGTAAATTCGGGCAGGGGAATTACGAATATTCGGGTGGCTTGCATGGTGTAGGCGCGTCCGTTACCAATGCCCTTTCCGAGTGGCTTACAGTAGAAGTCTGCCGTAACCGCCGCATTTACAAAATGAGTTTCCACTCTAAATATAACCCTCGTAAAAAGAAGGTGGAATCGGGTATTCCCGACGGACCTTTGGAGGATACGGGAATTACCACCAACCGTAAGGGCTCGCTCGTTCGTTTTAAGCCGGACGCGACCGTCTTTTCCGAGGTGGATTTCGACTTGGATACGGTAGAAGAGCGTCTTCGTCAGCTTGCTTTCTTGAATAAGGGTTTAGAAATTACCCTCATTGACGAGCGTATTACCATGGCGGAGGCAAAACGCGCGCGCATGCTCTTTACCGAAGAGGAAACGGAGGGAGAGGAAGAAGCAGTGGAAGAACCCGTACAGCCTGCGGAAGAACCTGCGGATTTATTCGATATGGGTATGGGGCAGCAGTCGCTTTTCGGAGAGGTGGACGAGCTTGCTTTAGAAAGCGAGCCTTATCGCGTTGTGTTTAAGTATGACGGCGGTATTGCAGACTACGTCAAAAGCCTCAACGATAGTGAAAAAAAGCTGTATGCCCAACCTATCTACTATTCCACCGTTAAAAACGACGTATACGTAGAATTTGCCATTCAGCATTATAACGGCTATAGAGAAAAAATGTTCTCCTTTGTCAATAACATTCCCACACCCGAGGGGGGATATCACGAAGTCGGGTTCCATTCGGGTTTAACGAGGGTGCTTAACGAGTACGCAAGAAGTAACGGTTTCTTGAAAGATAAAGACCCCAATTTCCAAGGCGACGACTTTGGCGAAGGGTTGACGGTGGTGCTTTCCGTAAAGCTTGCGGTCGTGCAGTTTGAAGGTCAAACGAAAACTAAGCTCGGCAACACCGAGGCTCGTCCCGCGGTCGAGGCGGCGGTTATCGAAGGGTTTAACGAGTTCAAAAATATCCGTGGTTATAAAAAGACCATGGAAGAAATTATAAAAAAGGCGCAGGGCGCGACGAAATCGCGTATTGCAGCCAAAGAAGCTAAGGATAATATCCGTAAGACCAAGAAAATCGACGGTTTGACCTTGATAGGCAAGCTTGCGGGCTGTTCAGGGAAGAAACCCGAGCTCAACGAAATGTTTATCGTAGAGGGGGATTCGGCAGGCGGCACGGCAAAGCAAGCGCGTATCCGTCAGATCCAGTCCATTTTACCTCTTCGCGGTAAGCCTTTGAATGTAGAAAAGAAAAAGCTTTCTCAAATCCTTGAAAACGAGGAAATCCGTACGATGATCAGCGCAATCGGCGCAGGTATCGACCCTGATTTCAAGCTGGAAAAAGCAAATTATCATAAAGTTATCATCCTTTCGGATGCCGACCAAGACGGTATGCACATCCGCTGTATTTTGTTGACCTTTTTCTTCCGCTATATGCGTCCGCTTGTCAATGCGGGGCATGTCTATATCGGTATGCCACCTTTGTACAAGGTTTACAAAGGGGATAAAGTTGAGTATGCTTACGACGATAAGGAACTCAACGAGAAGATTGAAAAAATCGGCAAAGGGTATCAATTGCAACGCTATAAAGGGCTTGGCGAGATGAGCGCAGAGCAACTTTGGGAAACGACAATGAACCCTGCGACGAGAAACCTCATCCAAGTGACGGTAGAGGACGCTGCTAAAGCGGAGCGTATGATTACGACGCTGATGGGGGATAAGGTCGAGGGCAGAAAGGAATTCCTCGCCAAATACGCTAACTTTAATAAGCATGATGTGTTTATGGACAAAATCACCAAGAAGGAGGACTAAACGATGGCTAAAAAAGAACCTGAACAAATCGTACAAACTGGCCAAACCTATGTCCAACCTTTGGAAACGGTGTTGCATTCGTCTATGCTTCCATATGCGGAATTTGTCATTTTGGACAGAGCGTTGCCCCGTGTGGAGGACGGCTTAAAACCCGTCCAACGCCGTATCTTATACACGATGAACGAAATGGGGCTTACCCCCGATAAGCCGCACAAGAAGAGTGCGCGTATTGTCGG
>JAZUQM010000136.1:0-3788 GCA_045605705.1 Candidatus Scatosoma sp. | reverse complement strand
GTCCTGCTCTTTGCTGAACTGACTAAAATTTTGCAGCAGATGCGGCAAAAGAAAGGCAACGTCGTCCTCGAAGTCAAGGAAGCAAAAATTCTTTTCGACGGGGAAACCATCTCTATCCCCGACTACGAACGTCCCTTCTCCTACCAAATCATCGAGGCGTTTATGGTGCTTGCCAACGAAACGGTGGCGGAATATATGCACTCTATCGAAGCTCCGTTTGTGTACCGTATTCATGAAAAACCGAGTGAGGAAAAGGCTATCGCTTTCCGCGATTTCGCAAAAAGCTTGGGGCTTATCCCCCGTTTCCGCGCGGACGAAGTCAAGCCGTATGATTATCAAAATCTGCTCCGCTCCGCGGAAGATTTGCCTATCTATTCGGTGCTTAACCGCGTGATGCTCCGTTCCATGCAAAAGGCGCGTTATGCGCCTGAAAACGAGGGGCATTTCGGCTTGGCGAGCAGGTGCTATTGCCACTTTACCTCCCCCATTCGCCGTTATCCCGACCTTTGTATTCACCGCATTATCAAGCTTGTCTTAAACGGAGAATACCCCCTTGCGTTGGAACGCTACGGCGGGTTTGTGGCAAGCGCGGCAAAACAGTCCTCCGAGCGCGAAAGAAGAGCCGCCGACGCCGAACGGGACGTAGACGATTTGTACACGACCATGTATATGAGTGAGCGTATCGGCGAGGAATACGACGCCGTCATTTCAGGAGTTACCTCGTTCGGTTTGTTTACCGAGCTTCCCTTTGCGGTGGAAGGCTTTATCCCTATCGAAAGCTTATACGGCGAATTTTACTTTGACGCTGATAGATTCCGTCTTGTCGGGCGCACGGAAAGCTACGCCATCGGCGAAAGCATACGGATTAAAGTTACGGACGTGGATTTTTATCGCCGCAGAGCGGAATTTAGACTTTTACGGAGAATCGTATGAAAATTATAGCAACCAACAAAAGTGCCTCGTTTGAGTATTTTATTGAAGAAAAATACGAGGCGGGTATAGTTTTAGAAGGCAACGAGATTAAGTCCCTGCGCGAGGGCAGCGTGAACATGAACGATAGCTTTTGTTTCGTGCGTGGCGGCGAGGTGTCCGTGAAGAATATGCATATCGCCTTATACGAGAAATCGGACGGTTTTAGCACGCGCGATACGAGAAGGGATAGAAAGCTGCTCCTGCACAAAAGCGAGATTGCCAAAATCGCAAGCAAAATCAATCGCCAAGGTTACACCCTCGTGCCCTTGAAGCTGTATTTCAAGGACGCGCTCGTCAAGGTGGAAATTGCCCTTTGTAAGGGTAAACACACCTACGATAAAAAACAATCGATTGCCGAGCGGGATATCAAGCGTTCAACCGACCGCGACATTAAAAACGCAGGATTTTAATTTAGGAGAGATAGAATGAGAACATCCAAATTTTTTAGATTTACTATTGCGGGAGATGAATTAGATGTTATACAATTAAAACAAAAAATAAATTTGGAGTCAAGCATTTATTGTAAAGATACAGAGATAAAAAAAATATTAGGAGAAAAAGAAATATATATACCACAAAAAACAAATAGGTGGGTATATATTAATGAGCTTATAGATTCCTCAAAACCAGAAACTTTTCTCACAAAAAATCTTTTGATCCTACAAAAACATTTTAAAGATCTTAATCCGTTTATCCAAGAATATGAATGCCGAATGGACTTAATTATATATTCTGGAGATAAAACGGATATATGTTTAAATCCAAAGCAAATGAAAATCTTAAATAATTTAGGCGTTAAATTATATATCTCTTTTTGCTAAATCACATTATTAAAACGCAGGATTTTAATAAAACTCACCAAAAAATTAGCTCCGCTTTGCAGAGCTAATTTTTTATCGCGTGCAAAACCTCATAACATTTGAACAATTGTTCAAATGTTCAAATGAGAATGATATAAATTGATGACTAGCGGAGTGTAGAGAGTGTTTTTGTTGACTATTCGTCCATAGAAATGCGCCTGCGGGTTTCTATCAAGTGGTATTCTTGTTGATTATCCACTTCAAAGCTTACGGGGCTGTGGGGAGAAGAAAACGCAATACTTCCGCTTGGTTTTGCCACCGCGCAATACCCCTCTCCGCATAAAAAAATAGGCACGCCGTACAAATATGCGTATGCGCGAAGAAGGACTTGCTGCAAGCTGCTCCGCACCCTCCCAAACGGGCAAACGATAAAATCCGCGCTGCAAAGGGCGAGGCTTTTCACCGCCTCAGGGAAGGCGATATCCTCCGCGACCAACACCCCCATACGCCCAATTTTCGTAGGGTAAATCTTCAAGCCTGCCCCCACCGACACCTCGCCGTCTATCGAATGAAGCATATCGCATATACCGCAAAGCCGTCCGTTTTCCGCCACTACCGCAGATTTTCGCTTTATCCCACGCGTATCCGTTACGCAACCGCAAACAACAACCGCCTTTGACGTTTTAGAAAGCAAAGCCGCCTCTTCAAAAAATCCGCTTTCTCCATTTAATTCCTTTTCATAACTGACAACCCCCATGCCGTTAAACCCGAATACAATTAAATCCTCCCCCTCGCTTTCATACCCGTCCTTAAACGTCTTTACTTTCCCCCGATTGACAAAACGAATTCTCATACGCCCTCCATTCCCTTTATTATAATCAAAGAGAACAAAAAAGGTGCAAAAAAACGGCAGGTCAACCTGCCGTTTTTTGTTTTTTTAATTATCCTAGTGATTCTCCAACATATCCATTGCCACATCAAAATATGTTTTCACATACTCAGCAAGACTTTGTCCTTCCTCAGGAGTATATAAGAAGATTGCTGCCATAAGCTCTCCCACGATATTACGCGCATCGTTGGAATTAGGGGTAACGGGAGGGATAAAATACGCGGACATATAAGTCATTGTATATACCACGCTGGATACCCATAAATACTCATTACCATCTGCTAATTCAAGGAAATGTTGATAAGTAGGATGCTGTTGAATCGATTGTATTACAGGGGCGTAACCTCCAACCATAGCGAAGTTGCCCTGGAAATTAGCATTCGTGGTTAAAAATTCCATAAGCAGCCAAGCCGCCGCAACCTCTTGGGGATCCTCCTGCTTAAAAAGGCACACGGAAGGACCTTGCAAAATCATCTTGGGATTATTGGGATCCACCTGTGGAACGGGCGCAAGGCCTACTTCAAACGGATAAGTTCCATCCACTAAACGTTCAGGGCACTGATACCCCGCACCCGCAGAGGAACCTATGACCATGTAGCTTTTCAGCTGACTTGCATCCGTTTGTACAAACAGCTCGGACGTATACGTCTTATTATTGCAAAGCCCCGTTGTAACGTAGCCCAAATCGTACCACTCCTTAAACTCTTCCATGAACGCACGATTTTCTTCGTTGTTAAACACAAACTCGTTTCCTTCTTCCGTCGACAAGAAACCCGACCCCAACTGTTCGGTCATCGTGATAAACCAGTTTGCCTCGGAATCGTAGCCGAGGGGAACGCAAGGATTTTCTTCCAATCCACCCTCTTTCGCGCTTTCAATCTCTAAAATCCGCGCACAGGTAGCCTTCATCTCCTCCCAAGTGCTGGGGACGGTGAGGTTATTTTCCGTAAAGTAGTCTACGTTATAATACAATACTTCCGTAGATTTCCCAAAAGGCAAGGTATACATTTTACCGTCGCCGTACACTCTGCCTTCCTCGTAATACGAAGGCACGTAATCCTCTTTTTGCGCATCGGTCAAGCCCATAACTTCAGTAGACCCGTCCGCGCGAATAACCGTACCCGTAT
>JAZUQM010000135.1:0-2673 GCA_045605705.1 Candidatus Scatosoma sp. | reverse complement strand
ATTCACGAGGCAAATTATGCAAGTAGTCGGGCGGATTTTGTCAGTAAATTCCAAATAGCCTTAAAAGAATGCTATGAAACGGAGTATTGGTTGGATATTTTTAGAAAAACCGAATACATACGACCAGAGGAACACGAAAGGTTTTATCAAGGCTGCAGTAAGATACGGGCAAAATTGATTGCATCCATAAATACGGCAAGGCAACATATTGAATAATAGCCGCAACGAATTGCGCGTGCAATTCAATTCACGGCGTAGCCAATTCACGTCAACGGAATGTTGACAATTCACGAAGGCAAAGCCTTCAATTCATACTAGCAAAGTGAGAACTATGAAAACGATAGAAGCAACGAATTTTATTGAACAAATCATCAACGACGATATCGAAAACGGGAAGATTTCCGCGGTGCAAACCCGTTTCCCTCCCGAGCCGAATGGCTATTTGCATATCGGGCATATCAAGAGCATGCTCGTCAACTTCGGTACGGCGAATAAGTACGAGGGTAAGTGTAACCTCTTTTTTGACGATACCAACCCCTCCAAGGAGAAAACGGAATTCGTAGACGCCATTCGCAAGGATATCGAATGGGTAGGCTACGAATGGGCGAAAGAAGTGTACGCCTCCGATTTCTTCGATACCATTTACGAGTATGCGGAAAAATTGATTGCGGACGGCAAAGCGTTTGTTTGCGACCTTTCTCCCGAGGAAATCAGCGCAACGAGAGGCACGCTTACCGAGGCGGGCAAGGAAAGCCCGTATAGAAACCGCAGCGTGGAAGAAAACCTGCAATTGTTCCGTGAAATGAAAGCGGGGAAATACCCCGACGGAAGCAAGTGTCTGCGCGCGAAGATTGATATGGCGTCGCCTAACATGAACATGCGCGACCCTGTTATCTACCGTATCTTGCATTGCAATCACCACCGCACGGGGGATAAGTGGTGTATCTATCCCATGTACGATTATGCGCACCCCATTTGCGATTATTTGCAGGGAGTAACTCATTCCCTTTGTACCTTAGAATTCGAAGACCACAGACCCTTATACGATTGGGTGGGCATCAACCTTGGGTTTGCACCCAAGCCCCGTCAAATTGAGTTTGCAAGACTTGCGGTAACCAATACGGTCATGTCCAAACGCTATCTTAAAAAGCTGGTGGAGGAAGGACACGTGCACGGTTGGGACGATCCCCGTATGCCGACGGTGGCAGGGCTTAGAAATAGGGGGGTTCCCCCTGAAGCGTTACTCGATTTTTGTACGAAAATCGGTATCGTAAAAGCCAACTCCGAATGTCAACTTTCGTACTTAGAGGCGTGTATCCGCGAAAACCTCAACGAGAACGCGGAAAGAGCCATGGCAGTGCTTGAACCCTTGAAGGTTACGATTACCAACTACGAGGGCGAGGAAATGTTGGAAACGGCAATTCATCCCT
This sequence comes from Candidatus Scatosoma sp., assembly GCA_045605705.1. Taxonomy (GTDB): domain Bacteria; phylum Bacillota; class Clostridia; order Christensenellales; family Borkfalkiaceae; genus Scatosoma. Next base: position 1,243 of record JAZUQM010000135.1, on the reverse strand, counting down.
TAAAACCCGAGTTGGGTACGAGAAAGGTGGCGTTCTCGAACACGGTGTATATCGACGCGGCGGACTTCTCGCTCAATCCCCCGCCCAAGTATCAGCGTTTGAAAGCGGACGGGTACGTACGTCTTAAGGGCGCGTATATCATTCATTGCGACGAGGTCGTGCTGGATAACGAGGGTAACGTAGCCGAGCTGAAATGCTCGTACGTGCCCGAAAGTAGGTCGTCTAACGATACGAGCGGTATTAAGGTCAAAGGCACGATACAGTGGGTAGACGCCAAGACGGGCGTGGACGCGGAAATCCGTAAATATGCACCTCTTTTGAAGGACGCCGAATACGCAGGGCAGGACTTCACCGAAAGAATGAATTTGGACAGCGAACGCATCTTCCGCGGCAAGGCAGAGCCTTACCTTGCGGAAAGCGCGGACGGGAAGCAGTTCCAACTCATGCGTGTTGGATATTACAAAAAGTGCGTAGACGAAAAGGGCGGACTCGTCCTTTCGGAAATCGTATCCTTGAAGGATACTTTCAATAAATAAGCAAAAACGGAGCAATCCGTGAAATAAAAAGGAGAAAAAGTATGTTTCCTTTACATTCTATTTTAGCAGTACAAGATATGGTGCCCTACTTCGGGCTCATCGGCGCGGCGGTTTGTGCAGTCATCATTTTGATGGCGTTTAGCGGCGGCTTTGTAAAAGGCTTTAGACGCGTGCGTTGGGGCGGCTTAATTTGGCTTACCGCCAGCCTTGCGTTTTTCGGCGTTTGCAAATTCTCGCCTTTAGGCGCAACCGTAGAAGGCTTTGGTTTGTTTGGCGTTATCGGCTGCGCGCTTGCGTGTGTACTCGCCGTGCTTGCCCTTTACGGCTTATTGGCGGGCTTTATCCGTCCCCGTATGAGATGGGTGAAGGATAAGATCAACGGCGACGATTCCCTTGCCGAATACGGCTTGGAATTTGAGCCGGAATACCTCGATTACGACGGCGAAAACGATTATGCGCCCTATGGTAAAATCCTGCAAAAAACGGGCTATCAGGCGCCTTCGTTCTTCGGGCGTTTACTCGGCGGGCTTACCTGTGCGGTCAACTCGGCGATGGTGCTGTTCGGCTTGATTTCCTTTGTGTTCATCATGCTCGGTACCACCAGACTGTCGACGGGATATTTGGGGGTTATCCTCACCGCGCCTTGGTTGAAACTGTTGTTCGGCTTTATCATGGACTACGCTTTGGACGTGCTGACCTTGGGCGTC
>JAZUQM010000134.1:0-3600 GCA_045605705.1 Candidatus Scatosoma sp. | reverse complement strand
GAGATGAAAGGGGTGCCCGTACGCATCGAGCTTGGTCCTCGCGATATCGAGGCGGGCAAAATGCTTTGTGCAAGAAGAGATACCTTGGAAAAGGTGGAAATGCCTCTTGAAAATGCCGTAGGCGGGGTTAAGGAATTGCTTTCCGCTGTACAAAAAGGTCTGTTGGAAAAGGCAAGAAAGCACCGCGACGAGCGTATTGTTTACGCGGACGATATGGCGGGTATCCTTGCGGGGGTAGACGCGGGCAACTTTGTTAAGGCGGGCTGGTGCGGCTGCCGCGAATGCGAGGATAAGGTTAAGGAAGAAACAGGTGCAACGTCGCGTGTATTTGCCGAAGGGGAAAGTGCGGAAAACTGCGCTGTTTGCGGTAAAAAAGCCGAGCACGTTATCGTGTTTGCAAGAGCGTACTAATTGAAAAATAAAAGCAAAAAACGGGCGGTCAACGCCCGTTTTTTTTTTGCGTTCAACGCGTACATGGATAGGGTATTAGGGTGTTTTAGGCTTAAAAAATGCAAAAAATGGCTTCTTTTCCTCGCGCGTACGTATAAATAATGTAGGAAAATTGCTATACATGCTTGACGGAATGTAAAAAAAATGCTATTATAGTATTATGGATAATGCTATCGAAATCAACCAAACAATTGCAAAAAATCTCATTTACTACCGTAAGGCAGCAGGGCTTACGCAAGCGGAGCTTGCTGAAAAAATCAACTATTCGGATAAATCGGTATCAAAGTGGGAATCGGGCAACGGAGTCCCCGACGTATATACCTTGATGCAGCTTGCCGAGCTGTACGGGGTAACCATCAACGCTTTCGTTGGCGAAGATACGCCCGTGCAGCATAAAAAGAAGGTACGTGGCTTACACTTGCTTATTATGCTTCTTTCCAGCGGTATCGTTTGGCTCATCGCAAGCTGTATTTTTGTCGCGTTCCAGCTTTTACAGCCGGGTAGGGCTTGGTGGCTTGCCTTTCTTTATGCGGTAGTGGCAAATGCCGTCGTGTTGCTTGTGTACGGGGTGCTTTGGAAACACAGGCTTCTTAATTTCGTTTCCATCACGACGATCATTTGGATGGCGTTGGCATCCCTTTTCCTGACGGTGAAAGTGATTACGGGTCGGCTTGGGGTAGAAACAACGGGGCTTTGGTGCATCTTTTTAATCGGCATTCCCTTGCAGGTTTTGGAAGTACTTTGGGCGTTTTTCCGCAGCTTGCTTAGAAAACAAAAAAACGGTAGCAGAGGAAGAAACGAAGAAAAATAGGATTGAGGTCGGGCTTATATGCGCTGCTTTTATTGCAATAAAAACGAGGCTACGAAGACGTACCAACAATTGAAAAAGGGTAAAGACGACGTACAGTATTACTGTATGGAATGTTATCACCGCTTGTTTTTAAGCGGAAACGAGGCGGAGGGCGAACGCTCCCTTTCCGCCTGTCCGTATTGCGGGACATCTCTTGCGGAGTTTAAGGAAACCAAGCTTGTTGGATGTGCGTACTGTTATAAAACCATGTCGTCGGGGCTTATGCCCGCCGTGATAAAAATGCAGGGGGAAAGTGCGCATAGGGGGAAAATGCCTCCCTTATCCGCTGATGACGAGGAGTTTTTGGAGATGGGCGCATTTGCCACGCAAACGGAGCGCAATGCGTATAGAGAGGACGCGGCAAAACGGGCGCGCTTTGAAAGGCAATGTCAGGAGTTGGAAATCTTAAGCGATTACTTGCGAGAGCATAAGGACTATGACGGTGCGAACGGTTATGAGGAAAAGCTGTCGCAAATGCGGGCAAAAGGGGACGTGGAGGAGGAGTTCGTATGGAGAAAACGTTAGACTTTATTCAGTCCATCGTCATTTCTACCCGTATCCGTTTGGCGAGAAATTTTGCGGGTTTTCCCTTTCCCTGTAAGATGAGCGACGCGCACGGTGCGGATATCGTAGAGCTTGTTGCCGAGGGCTTAAAGCGGATAGATCCGTATGAATATAAGCGTTACGACATTGCAAAGCTGAGCGAACACGAGGCAAGCTTATTGCAAGAGCAATACCTCATAAGCCCTGCGCTTTTGAACCGTTTAGACGGGGGAGCGGCGTTTGTTTCCTCGGATAAGGCGGTGTCCATCATGGTCAACGAGGAGGATCACCTGCGCGAACAGTACATCTACAAGGGGTTTGATTTATATAAAGCGTACGAACGGTTGAGTGCGGTGGATGACGGGCTGTCGTCCGTGTTCGATTTTGCGTTTGACGAGCGGCTTGGGTATCTTACCTCCTGTCCTAGTAATTTGGGTACGGGCATGCGCGCGTCGGTCATGCTGTTTTTACCGGGTCTTGCTTGGAGCGGTGAGCTTAAAAAATACATCAAGGAATGGCGTAAAGCGGGTATGACGATACGCGGCGCCTTTGGCGAAGGGTCAAGCGCGGAGGGGTATCTTTATCAAATCAGCAACGAGCGTACTTTGGGCTGGTCGGAGCAGGATATTTTAGAACAGGTAACCAAGTTTACACTTAAGCTTTGTGATTTAGAGGATTTGGCGAGAAAAAAAATGTTGGAGACAGAGGAAACGGAAACGCGTGATCGCTGTCTTCGTGCTTACGGTACGCTGACGAATTGTGCTGTTTTGAGCCTGCAGGAATTTTTGACTAAGCTTGCGGACGTTAGGACGGGTATCGTTTTGAAGATATTAAAAGCGCCAAACCAAAAGAAATTTGATGAATTTTTGAACGATATGCGTCCAGCGGCGTTTTGTTTGAATAATAATTTAGAGGGCGAAAGCGAGCGTTTTGCCGACGAAGTGCGCGCGGAAACGGTGTGCAGCGTGTTGCCAAAACTTGTGCAAGTAAATAGAAGGGGCTAAGGAGCTATGCAACCATTGTCAAATACAACGGACAATTTCAAAAAATCGATTGACCTTGCAGGCGCAGCGGCAAGTCAGCTTGGGACAAGCTTTATCGGCAGCGAGCATTTAATTTATGCATTTTTATGTCTACCCGCGTGCGAAGCGTGTCAAATCCTTGAAGGAGAGGGCGTGCGCAAGCAGGAATACGGCGCACTGTTTACCAAGGCGGTGGATAAACGTTACCCTGCGCAGGGCTTAACTCCGCGTACGCAGCAAATTTATGCACGCGCAATCGCTTTGGCTGAAAAAGCCGAGCTGCCTACCGGTACGGCGCATATGCTTTATGCGATTTTGTGCGCAGGCGATTGCTGCGGTGTTTCCTATTTGAAACAGTTTGCGGATATCGAAATTCTCAAGCAAAAGACGCTGGCTACTCTCCGCGCTCTGCAACATAAAAAAGAATGGGGAGAGGAGGATGAAAGCGTCGTAGGCGGCGGATCTTCTCAGGGGGAGGCTCCCGAAACGGGGTTGGAGGACGAGGCTCTCAAAAAAATGCAGACCATCCTTGTCGAGAAGATGGAGGAGAAAGACCAGAAAACAAGGAAATCCTCCCGCAGAGGGGAAAAACTCCCCGATTGCGGTATTGATATGACCGAGCGTGCCCGCAAGGGAAAAATGGACCCCGTTATCGGCAGAAAACAAGAAATTGAAAAGGTCGTACAGGTACTTTCGCGTAGGTTAAAAAACAATCCCGTGCTCGTAGGCGAGCCG
>JAZUQM010000133.1:0-4591 GCA_045605705.1 Candidatus Scatosoma sp. | reverse complement strand
CAGCAGGGGAGCTTGCTAGCGAAGTTACCGCAGGCTACGGCATCGGGTACTTATACGGCGTTTTAGGCGTTGTACTTTTCGTACAACTTATGCCTAAAATCTTGAAAGTGGATATTGAAAAGGAAAGAGAAACCTTTGTCGCTGCGAATACCATTCAAATCAAAGATGATGGTAAAAAGCGTTTCACGGTGGAAGAATTCGGGTTTTTCCCCTTCTTCGTAACGATTATTTTGGGTCTTTTAATCGGCAGCATTCAAATCCCACTTGGCAGCGGTAAACCTTTCAGCTTCGGTTCTAGCGGCGGTACGCTTATTGCAGGCCTTATTGTGGGCCATTTCGGTCATTTCGGTAAGCTTGACATGAAGATTTCCAAGCAGACTTTGAACTTGATGCGTGAGCTTGGTTTGGTACTCTTCCTTTGCGGGGCAGGTGTTCCCGGCGGCGTAAACTTCGTTTCGGCGTTCAACTGGATCTATATTGTTTACGGTATCATTATGGCAACCGTGCCCATGATTCTTGGGTTCGTGCTTGGTAAATTCGTGTTCAAGCTGTCTATTTTCAACAACTTGGGCTCGATCACGGGCGGTATGACCAGTACGCCTGCACTCGGCGCACTCATTTCCACGGCAGGTACGGACGACGTAGCGTCCGCATATGCGGCAACCTATCCGTTTGCACTCGTGCTTATCGTAGTTTGCTGTAAGCTTATCGTAGGCTTGCCTTTCTAAAAAAGAACATAGCGGAGCAATTTAAGGAAATTGCTCCGCTTTTTTTGAAAGTGGGGGATAAAAACAGTTGATTTTTTACTAATAATGATATATAATATAAAAGCTGTTTGCAGAGATGGCGGAGCGGTTGAACGCGCACGATTCGAAATCGTGTTATGCAGGAATGTATACAAGGGTTCAAATCCCTTTCTCTGCGCCACGGAAAAGGAAGGCTTATGCCTTCCTTTTTTCGTGCGCGCAGAGAAAGGTTAGCAGAAAGTCTTGATTACCAAGGGTTCACGCGAGGAGCAGAAAAAGGTTAAATAACTATAGAAATGGCGGTTTATCGAGCGACGAAGCTTTGTTGCGCAGCAACAAAATATTTCTTTGCGCGACACAGTGGGAATAGAAAGGGATTTGAGGGTGAAAAGCGTTAAATCGCTTAATAAGCGAACCGATTATAAATATGCGTTATTGACTTTTGGTAAATAAGGCGTTATAATGAACGTACAAGGACCTTGCAACAACAAAAAAAGGAGAGAAAAAATGGAGATTGGAAATAAAATTAGACAACTTCGATTAAAGGCTTGTTTAACGCAAGAACAGCTTGCGACAAAGCTTGGCGTTAGCACGCAATCCGTTTCCAAATGGGAAACGTCTATTACCATGCCCGATATCACTTTGCTTCCTTTATTAGCAGGGGAGTTCGGGGTAACCATCGACGAGCTTTTCGATTTAACAGTCAATCAAAAATTGTACAGGATTGAAAAACGGTTGGATTTAGATGAAGAATTTTCGATAAGCACCTTTGAGGAATACGATAATTTCTTAAAATTACAGCTTGAAGAAAACGAGGATAAAATAAAAATCTTAAGCTTACTTGCACATCTTTATCATCACCGTATCGAGTCCGATTCAAAGAAAGTAAGCAAATACGCTCGTGAGGCGATTATGCGTAACCCCGAGAAGAAAGATTGTCAATGGCTCTTACAAAAGGCGGAGGGCGCAAGCGTATGGGATTGGAATGTAGGCAATCACACAGCGGTTATTGACTTTTATAAAACGGTCATTGAAAGGGATACGATTGTCCCTAAAACGCCCTTACCGTACTATGAACTCATGGATAATCTAATAGCAGACCACCGCACAGGGGAAGCGGCAAGATACCTCAAAATTTATCAAACCCTTCCTGCGCATAAGCCCTTCCTTGTTCCCGTATACGAAGCGCATATTGCTCTTGCGGAATACGACGTAAAAAAAGCGGACGAAATCATGGAGAAAGCGCTTGAGCGTTTTGAGGAGAATAGCGGTTTCCTGTTTGAAACAGCGCAGTACTTTGCAAGAAGATGCAATTATGAAAAGGCGATTGAGTATTACGAACGCTCATGGAAAGCAGACGAAAACGCGAAACCGCGCTTTACGGATGCACTTCAAGGCATTTCGTCTATCTATGAAATACTCGGCGAATATCAAAAAGCAGCACAAGCCTACGATAGGATTATTGCTTGCTTGAAAACCGAATGGGGCTACGAAGCAGAGGACGCGGCAGTGCTTGACGCAGAGCGCCAAAAGAAAAGAATAGAAAACAAAATTAAAAAGCAATAAATAAAATAGGCATACCCTCGGGTGTGTCTATTTTTATGCCAAAATGTGCAAATTTTCTTACCATATCCCACCAAACTATATTCGATTGCTTGACACTAATTTGCCAAATATGCTATAATTTATAAAATCGATATACTTTAACTTAAAATCGAAAAAATAAATCCACAAAAGAACACGGAGAGAATATAAAAATGTGGTTTGATTACATAATTTTAGCGCTTTATGCGCTTGGCATGGTCGGGATTGCTATCTACACTCGACGTCGCTCAAGCTCGGTCAACGACTTCCTTATGGCAGGCAAAAACGGGCTTAACGGCTGGATGAGCGCGTTCGCCTACGGCACGACTTACTTTTCCGCCGTTATCTTTATCGGCTATGCAGGGAACTTCGGCAGACAGTACGGTTTGGCGGCAACTTGGATAGGGGTTGGCAACGCGATTATCGGTTCGCTGTTTGCATGGCTCGTGCTTGCAAAGCGTACCAAGAACATGACCACGAGGCTCTCCGCAAAAACCATGCCCGATTTCTTTGAGAAACGCTACGGCAGTTCAAAATTAAAGCTGGTTTCGGCAATCGTAATCTTCCTATTCCTAATCCCGTATTCGGCGTCCGTTTACAATGGATTAAGCTCGCTTTTCGGTATTGTATTCGATATCCCCGGTTGGGTAATCATGCTTGCGCTTTCCGTGCTTACCGCCGTTTATTTGTTCTTTGGCGGATACTTTGCTACCGCGCTTTCCGACTTTATTCAAGGCATTATTATGCTGGTAGGGGTCGTAGCGATGGTCGTATGCTTTATGAACTACGAAACGATTAGTTGGGATATAAGCTTGCTTATAAATAGCGACGAGCTTGGTTGGTTCACATTCTCAAGTGAGCATACGGGGCTGTACGGAAACACAGTATCCCTGCTGTCGCTTATCATGCTAACCTCGTTCGGGGTGTTTGCACTTCCGCAAACGATACATAAATACTACGCAATCCGCGATGATAAAGCGATTATGCAAGGCACGGTTGTTAGTACCTTGTTTGCACTTGTTATCGGTTTTGGCGCATATTTCACGGGCGCGCTGTCGGTATTCTTTCCTGAGCTTTCGGGGGTAGCTGCCGATCAAGTGATTCCGCATATGCTTTCTATCGTAATCCCTACGGGGCTTATCGGTTTGATTGCTGTACTTATTCTATCGGCGAGTATGTCTACGCTTTCTTCTGTATCCCTCGCGTCCGCGTCCGTTGTAGCGGTGGATATCTACAAAGGCAAGATTAACCCGAATGCAAGCGATAAGAAAGTCAATTGGACAATGAAAATCCTTTGTCTTGTGTTCGTAGCCATTTCCTTAACGCTTGCCATTTTGAACGAACAGTTCCATATAGCGGCAATCGCCTATCTCATGGGGTTAAGCTGGGGCGTTTTGGCTGGTTGCTTTATCGGGCCGTACGTGTTAGGTCTGCTTTGGAAGAAAACAACCGAACCCGCGGTATGGACTTCGATTATCGGCTCGCTTGCGTTGACGGTAATTTTGGTGTTCGTGTTCGGGTACGACAAAAATAACTGGGCGTGTTCGTTCGGTACGGCGTTGCAATCGGGTATCGGTTGCTCGCCTATGATCGGGGTTATTTGTATGGCGTTTTCCATGCTCGTAACCTTTGTAGTTAGTTTATTTACAAAACAGCCGGCCAAGGAGTGCATTTCCGCGGCGTTTGGCGAGGAAGGAGAAGAAAAATGATTTGGGCAAAGGAAGAAACGCTTGAAAGGGCGGAATTAGAAAAATTGCAGTTGTCCCGTTTGCAGGAAACGGTCAAGAGAGTGTACGAAAAAGTGCCTTATTACCGTGAGAAAATGCAAGCGGCAGGGATCGCGCCCGAAGATATACAAAGCTTGGACGATTTGAAAAAATTACCCTTTACGACCAAGCAAGACATGCGCGATACTTATCCCTTCGGCTTATTTGCCGTACCCAAATCGGAGCTTTTGCGTATTCACGCAAGCAGCGGCACGACGGGCAAGCCCACCGTTGTCGGCTATACCAAAGGGGATATGGATACTTGGACGGACTGCGTTTCCCGTATCGCCTGCATGGGTGGGGCAAGCAAAGAGGACGTAGCGCAAATTTGTTTCGGCTACGGTATGTTTACGGGTGCGCTTGGGCTTCATTACGGCTTGGAAAATATCGGCGCGGCAATCGTGCCCTCGTCCACGGGCAATTCCGAACGTCAAATCATGTACATGAAGGACTTTGGTACTACCTTGCTTGTTGCAACGCCTTCATATGCGCTCC
>JAZUQM010000132.1:0-5013 GCA_045605705.1 Candidatus Scatosoma sp. | reverse complement strand
GACTTAGATTTCGACGAAGAAGGATTCGACGAAGTAGCTTCTGGCATGACACAAGGCAAAATGAGAAAAATCATTACGGCGTGCGTTTCCGCGGCGACCGTCTTGTTCGTGTTGCTTTTAAGCTATTTAATCTATCAATGGGTCAGCCTTTCGGTGCTTGAAAAACGAGAGGAACAGCTTGAGAGAGAAATTGCTGAATACGAGCAAGCGATAGAACAGGGAGAAGAAAACGCCCTTTGGTGGGAATCGGGTCCTGGTAGAGATTGGCTCACCATCAAATACGGCTATGAATTCCCCACAGGAGATTGATATATGATGAAATTTGCCGTCATTGACGTCGGCTCAAATTCCGTCCGCCTCATGTTCGTGGCGGACGGAAAAGTTTTATATAAGACGCTTGAAACCACCCGTCTTGGGGAAGGCTTGGCGGAAAAACCCTGTCTTAAACAAGAGGCAATAGCCCGCTCGGCGTTAGCCGTTTCTCGTTTTTTTGAACGGGCGAAAACGGAGGGCGCGGAAAAGGTTTTCGTTTTTGCAACGGCGGCGGTGCGTACCGCCTGCAACCGCGCAGAGTTCTTGGATAAGGTATATGCGCTTTGCGGGGCAAAGGTCGAAGTCATTTCGGGTGAGGAAGAGGCGGAAATCGGTATCTTAGGCGCGCTTGGAAACAGCGACGGCGGCGTAATTGATATCGGCGGCGCAAGCACGGAAATTGTGGTTAAGGACCAAGGCGTGCTCGTGTATAAAAAGAGTGTGGATATCGGCGTCGTGCGATTGAAAGACAAATGCGGACGGGAGAAAGCCGCGCTTGAAAGGGAAGCGGAAAGTGCATCGAAAGCGTATGGAAAAATCCCGTTGCAAGGGGACGTCTACGCCATAGGCGGTACAGCGACGACCTTAGCCGCGCTCAGCTTAGGGCTTACGGAATATAGCTCGGAAAAAGTAACGGGCGCGGTTATCACGAAAGAGGAAATGAAAGAGATGGCGGACAGGCTGCTTAGCATGTCCGTGGAAGAAATTGAAAAACTGCCCTGCATGCCCAAAGGCCGCGCGGACGTTTTGGCAGGCGGAGCGGTGCTGTTTGCGAGCCTTATGGAATGCTTGGGCTTTGAACGGCTTATCGTCAGCGATAGAGATAACCTTGAAGGCTTCGCAATAAAGAAAGGATTGATGCAATGAAAAGACGGTTGACGAAAATATACGCGGTGCTTTGCACGTTGCTTCTTGCAGCGGGCTTTGTCGCCGTGTTTTATTTTGCTTGGCAAAGGGGAATAGACGAGGGGATTTCCGCGCTTGTATCCTTTGCCGTAAGCTTATTCCTTGCGCCTTTCGTGCACGAGCTTGGACACGCGGTATTTGCAGGCGGAGTAAATATGCAAATTCTATATTGTAAATTTTTCTGCTTTAAGTTTTTTAGAAAGAACGGAAGATTAAAACTTGGCTTTGCCTCTCCGTTTGCTCCTGACCAAACGCAGGTTATCCCCAAATCAGGCGGGAATATGAAAAAGAGGGCAGGCGCATATACTCTCGGCGGTTTGGTGTTTTCGGGCGTGTTTTTGGCGCTTATCCTCACGCCTGCCGTTTGGCTTGCTTGTATCGGGCATTTTAAGGGGAATTTATTTGGATATGTGCCGTACATGGGCTACTTGTTCTTGCTCAATATCCTTCCCGTGGAATATGCGAGCGGGAAAACGGACGCCCTTGTGTTTAGAGGGATTAAAAAGGATTTTGACGCGGAAAAGGTGATGCTTTCCGCAATGGAAATCCAAGGCGAATTATACGCGGGAAAGAGCTTTGCTGAGATAGACGAAAGCCTGTATTTCGATCTGCCCCAGCTTTGCGAGGATGAACCGCTTTTTGCTGTGGTTTTGGATTTAAGATATCGCTATTTTCTTGAAAAAGAGGACTATGAGCAAGCAGCGGATTGCTTAAACCGCTTGGCGCAGGCGCAAGCCTATTTAACGGATAATGAGGTGGAGAAAATTGCCGCGGAGCTAACCTATATGCACGCCTTGCGCGGGGATTTGGAAAGTGCGGAAGAGAGCGGGAAAATTTGCAAAAACTACCTGACTTTGGATACGGTTACGGCGAAACGGGTTTTGGCTGCGTATTCTAAAACCGCGGGAAAAACGGAGGCGATAGCTCCGCTTTTACAACAAGCCGAGGCATGTCTTCCATGGGAGATAAAAGGAGTAGCGAAAGCGGAAAAAATCCTTCTTTCCCGCATAGAAAACGACTAAGGAAGAATACTGAGAATATGAAAAAGAGAACGACTAATAGACGTGCGGGCGTGCTGATGCCCGTATCTTCCCTGCCCTCCGAGTGTGGAATCGGTACGCTTGGCAAGGGTGCTTACGCCTTTTTGGACTGGCTTAAAAGCGCAGGGATGAAGGTATGGCAGGTGTTACCCTTACTCCCCACAGGCTACGGCGACAGTCCTTATCAATCGTGTGCGGCAGATGCACTGAACCATTATTTTATTGATTTTGAGCTGTTGAGAAAAGAGGGACTTTTAGAACGCCCCGATTATCAAGATATCGTATGGAGCGAGGATGAGCGCCGTGTAGACTACGGAAAGCTGTTCGAGTGTAAAATTCCCGTACTCAAAAAAGCGTTCGCTCGCTTTGATAGGGCGAACGAAGAGTGGCAGGCGTTTTTGCAAGAGGGAAAATACGCGGATTACGCGCTGTTTATGACCTTAAAAACGCAGTTCAACTATGCGCCTTGGACGGAGTGGGAGGAACCCTACAAAAGCTCCGAGGGTAAGGGATTAGAGGACTATATTGCTGCGCATAAAGAAGAAATTGAGTTTTGGCAGTTCACGCAGTTTATCTTTCTTCGTCAATGGAATGCCGTACGCGACTACGCGCATAAAAGGGGCATTCAAATCATGGGCGATATGCCCATTTACGTTGCGGCGGACAGTGTGGAAACTTGGAAATACCGTTCCAAGCTCTTTATGCTGGATAGCGAGGGTAAGCTTGCTTTGAAAGCGGGCGTTCCCCCCGACGCGTTTAGTGAAGAGGGTCAGCTTTGGGGGAATCCCGTGTATGACTGGGAGAAAATGAAAGAGGACGGCTACGCTTGGTGGAAGGAGCGTATCGATTATAACTTCCGTTTATACGATATTGTGCGAATTGACCATTTCCGCGCATTCGATCGTTTTTACGGCATCCCTGTGGACGCGGAAACGGCGAAAGAGGGCGAGTGGATGGACGGGCCCAAAGCCGAGATTTTTGAAACATGGGGAGATAGAGCTATCGTTGCCGAAGATTTGGGTATCATAGACGACGGCGTAAGAGAGCTTTTGAAAACGACGGGGTATCCGGGTATGAAGATTTTCGAGTTCGCGTTCGACGGAAATCCCGAAAACGAATACCTGCCCTCGAATATTACGGACGGAAATTGCGTAGCGTATACGGGTACGCACGATAACGAACCTCTCCGCGCGTTCTTAGAAGGGAAGGATAAAACCGAACGCAAGGCATTTGAAAGCGTTTTAGAAGAGGAGTGCTTGCAGGCGGACGTAGCGTATATCACCGAAACGATAGAAGATGAGTGCGAAACGATTATCACGCTGCTCATGTCCTCGAAAGCAGATACGGTCATCGTGCCTATGCAGGATATAGTATGCTTTGGGGAGGAGGCAAGACTCAACGCCCCCTCGACGCTGTCGGGAAAGAACTGGACCTTCCGTTTCACGGAAAAGGATTTCAAACGCAAAAAAGCCGCTTGGCTCAAAGGGCTAACGAAAGAATACGATAGATAATAAAGAAAGGGAATCGACGTTTGTCGGTTCTTTTTTTGTATAAAAAATCTTAAAAACAGCAACACTAAAAGAAGACGCCCCAAGGGGGCGAAGGGAGGTACTATGAAAAGAGTTTTGAAAACAACTTGTGCGCTTTTAGCGCTTGGCGTAGGCCTAGGCGCGGTAGGCTGTACAAGTGATAAGGGGGATACGATTAAACTTACCGTTTGGGTGTCCGAGGGGGACAAAGCGTTTACACAACAGGTGATAGACGAATTTAAGGCAAAACACCCCGATAAAAACTATAATATCGTTATCGATATCCAAGGTGTAAACGACGTAGCGACCCGCGTTCTTAACGACGTGGAAAACGCGGCGGATATCTTCTCCTACTCTAACGATCAGTTGTCCAAATTTATTAACGGCGACGCTTTGGCAAGGGTGGCTGGCGAACGCTTAAACCGTATCAAAGAGGCGAATTTCGAGGGCGCTATGGAATCGGCAACCATGCGCGTTGCCGGCGAGGACGGCGTGTACGGTATGCCTTATACGGACAATACCTTTTTTCTCTATTATAATAAATCGGTGCTCAGTGAAGCGGAAGTCAAATCCCTTGACGGCATTTTAAGTAAATGTTCGGCGGGCAAGCAATTCGCGTTCCCTATGGCGGACGGTTGGTATTCCAGCGCGTTTTATTTTGGTAAGGGGTTGGGTTACGAAGTGCAATACGACGACAACCTCGCGGAAACTTCGATTACCTGCAATTTTGATAACGCAACGGGTACGGCGGTAACCAAGGCAATGTGGGACTACGTCAAAGACCCCCGTTTTAAGGCAGACGCCAACGACTCCAAAATCGTGGCGGGTTTCAACGACGGTTCCATCGTGGCGGCAGTGTCGGGGATTTGGAATAAGACGACCATTCAAGGCTACTTGGGAGATAATTTCGCGGCGGCAAAACTCCCCACCTATACCTTGAATAAGGGCACGGCACAGGAAGAACAGGTACAGCTTACGGCGTTTGCAGGGTATAAGCTTATGGGGGTGAACAACTATTCCAAGAACAAAACGGACGCGTTGGATTTTGCCGAGTTTTTAACGAACAAGGAAAACCAAGTCAAGCGTTTCAAGGCGCGCGGGGCTGTGCCTACGGATAAAGAGGCGAGAGAGGACGAGGCAGTGAAAGCCGACCCTTGCGCAAAAGCAATTACCCAGCAGCTCAATTACAGTAAAACGCAAAAGGGCGTACCGTCCACCCTTTGGAT
>JAZUQM010000131.1:0-7187 GCA_045605705.1 Candidatus Scatosoma sp. | reverse complement strand
ACTACTAAGGACGGATTGCCTACAAACGGCATTTTTGGCTTCGTCAAGCTTTTACTAAAAATTATTTCCGATAAACAGCCTTCTTATCTTGTTGTGGCGTTTGATTTGCATGCGCCCACCTTCCGTCATCAGCTTTATGATAATTATAAAGCAGGAAGAAAACCTATGCCCGAGGAGCTTGCGTTGCAAGTGCCTATACTTAAAGAATTGCTCACGCTCATGAATATTCGTATTTGCGAAATGCAAGGTTATGAAGCGGATGATATTATAGGGACTCTTTCTAAAAGGTTCGACGTGCAAAGCTACGTATATACGGGCGATCGTGATTCTTACCAGCTTGTAAGCGAAAATACCAACGTTTGTTATACGAGAAAAGGCGTAAGTGATATTTTGGAATTATCCGCAAATAATTTTAAGGATGAAGTAGGGCTTACTCCTTCGCAAATCATTGATTTGAAATCGCTTATGGGGGATAAATCGGATAATATCCCTGGTGTTGCAGGTATAGGCGAAAAATCCGCCTATGGACTTTTAGAAAAGTACGGCGATTTAGACGGGGTGTATGCTCATCTTGAGGAAATTACAGGCGCTTTGCATAAAAAACTCGCTGAAAATAAGGAAATTGCTTATTTTTCCAAAAAGCTTGCGACGATAGACGTTAACGTGCCGATTTCACTTAGCCTAAGCGAATGCCTTCTTCAAATGCCTTTTTCTCTCGCGGTTAAAGAAAAATTCAGCGAGCTTGAGTTTAAGAGTTTGCTTTCCAAAAATATCTTTGATTCCGGCGAAAAAAAAGCGGAGATTCAAACGGAAGAATCGCAGAACTATGAAATTAAGGAAGTGCTCTTTGAAAGCGTTTTAGAGGCAGTTAACGCTGTTAAAAAAGAAAACGTGCAAAAAATTAGCGTTGATTGGGACAACGGAGGGTTTCGTTTCTTCGTTTTTGATAATAAAACCTGGGAAGAGTACCTTTTGCCGATTAAAACGGGACTTTTGGACGTCGGGGTATACGAGTATCAATTAGAACCTCTTTTAAGAGCAATTTTTGAGGGCGAAGTTTGCACAATTGCCTACAATGTTAAGGAAATTATGCATAGGCTTGCCTCAATGGATATTGTCTATACTGCGCCGTATGAGGACGTTGGGATCTTAAAGTGCCTTGCGGAAGGCTTGAGTAACGCGGACAGCTTGGACTTTTGCTTAAACTATTTTGCTCTTCCCGAACAGTATAAAGCTTACGGATTATTTAAGCTTTGGCAACGTTATGCAGGCTCGTTAAACAGTGAAGAGGAAAGGCTGTATGCCGAGGTCGAACTGCCGCTTGTGCGTGTTTTATTCGATATGGAGCGTCATGGAGTATGCGTTGACGAGCAAAGCTTACAAGATTTTTCAGTAAAATACAATACTGAAATCGCGCAGCTTGTTGAGAAAATTTATGAGCTCGCCGGTGAGCGTTTTAACGTTAATTCCACACAACAGTTAGGGAAAATACTCTTTGAAAAGTTAAAAATTGGCACAGGCACAAAAAAGAATAAAGATAGTAAAAATTATAAAACAACTGCCGAGGAGTTGGAAAAATACGCTGATGTAGAAATTGTGCGGTTGCTTCTTCGCTACCGAAAAATCCAAAAGATTAATTCCACGTATATCGAGGGGTTTAAGCCGTTGATCCAAGACGGAAAGGTCCATACAACCTATAATCAAACGAATACGCAAACGGGGCGACTGTCTAGCGTTAACCCCAATCTACAAAATATTCCTATCCGTACACCTGAGGGTCGGGAACTCCGCAAATTGTTTACAGCAAGCAAAGGGAACGTTCTTATCGACGCCGATTATTCTCAAATTGAGTTGCGGTTGCTGGCGCATTTCTCGGCTTGTAAAGAGCTTGTCGAGGCATACAAAGAGGGCAAAGATATTCACTCGGCTACGGCGGCGCAGGTATTTAACGTGCCTATAAATGAGGTAACGCCTCAAATGCGCCGTGATGCCAAGGCGGTTAATTTCGGGATAATTTACGGGATTAGCGCATTTGGTTTATCTCAAGATTTGAATATTTCTCCCAAGCAAGCGCAAGAGTATATCAATCGTTATTTTGAAACCTATTCGGACGTTAAAACCTATTTAAGCAGCAGTGTTGAACAAGCGGCAAATGAGGGCTTTGTTAAAACCTTGCTGGGGCGTAGAAGGGTAATCAACGAATTGAAGTCCTCGAATCATAACGTACGTGCTTTCGGTGAGCGTGCGGCAATGAATATGCCCTTGCAAGGGTCAAGTGCAGATATCATAAAAGTGGCGATGATTCGTGTGCATAAACGGCTGCTGAAGGAGGGATATCATGCCCGCCTTGTTCTACAGGTTCATGACGAACTCATTATTGATTGCCCGCAAACGGAAAAGGAAAAGGTTGCTAAGATTTTACAGGAGGAAATGGAGAACGCAGCAGCGCTACTCGTTCCGCTTACTGTAGAGGTTGGGTTTGGTAATAATTGGTACGAAAGCAAATAGTTCTTACTCTTGTTTCACAAAACAAGTTTCCCGTTTTATAAAATGAAACAATAACCGTGAAACATTTATAGGTGTATTATGAAAAAGAGGTTTGCCTTAACAGGCGGAATTGCAAGTGGAAAATCTACTGTGGCGGCATATATAAAGACCTTGGGTTATCCCGTATTTTCTTGTGATGAGATTTATAAATCAATCATCACAAAAAGAGAGTACGTGGAAAAAATTAAGCAGATTTTTCCTACTTGTATAAAAGAAGATAAAATTGACAGAAATACCTTATCGCAAATTATATTTAAGGATGCGGAGAAACGTGAACAATTAAATGAGATTGCTCATCCGTTGATTATGGAGGAATTATATAAACAAATGGACAAATGTGTTTCTTCGCATGTATTTGCGGAGGTTCCATTGCTTTTTGAGGGAAACTACGAGAATGATTTTGATAAAACAATTGTCGTTAAGCGGGACCGTGAGGCTCGCGTTGCGGATATCATAAAACGCGATCAGGTTTCAAGAATAGAAGCGGAGAAAAGAATATTCGCCCAATTTGACTATGATTCGCCTACGGCGGATAAACGTATCGAAGCCTGTAAGGCAATCGTAATTTATAACGATGGGGATTTTGTTGAACTGCAAAAAGCGGTTGATAAAGCCATTTCCCAAATTGAACCTTAAATGTGAAACTATAATCGTGAAACAATAAAACATTGTCTTTTTAACGGCGTATTCCCTGCACTTCATTTTTGGGGAATGCGCCGTTATTATTGGGTTGGCTATAATGATGTGTATTTTTTATTCATTTTCTATACTATGCCTGACATACAAAATTACTTTGTTAGGCATAATACCTATGTGTGGCATAGTAAAAAGCATGGTTCTTGGTGTGCATGTGAAAAATAGTTGAAAAAATATGATTTTTTTTTCGAAATCCCCTTGAAAAATTAAAAAAAGTATAGTATAATAGTGTATGTTGAAATATATTATATATTTCTTTGCTCGTTGTTTCTGCTGCGAGGGGAGATTTATAAAACGTGTTTCCAATCCCAAGAAATCGTTTGGTCATTAGGAAAGGACGCTTTATTGTGTTCAAAATTTCCAATATTGGCTTACGTAATATTAAAAAAATCAATGGATAAGGGGGCTTCTTATGCAAACTAAAAAAGAATGCGTGGCAATGCTTTTGGCTGGCGGACAAGGCAGTAGATTGTATGCTTTGACAACGAATATCGCCAAGCCCGCCGTCGCTTTCGGGGCAAAGTACCGTATTATCGATTTTCCTCTTTCGAATTGCATTAATTCGGGTATCGATACGGTAGGTGTATTGACGCAGTATCAACCGCTTGTACTTAACGAGTATATCGGTAACGGTCAACCGTGGGATCTTGACAGAAACTACGGCGGCGTACATATTCTTTCGCCGTATCAGGCGAAAACCCGTTCTTCTTGGTATGAGGGGACGGCGAATGCGATTTATCAAAATTTGCATTTCATGAAAATGTACAATCCCGAGTATGTTTTAATCCTTTCGGGCGACCACATTTATAAAATGGACTATGCCGCAATGCTTAAGGCTCATAAAAAGACGGGGGCGGATTGCACGATTGCCGCAATCAACGTTCCTTTAAGCGAGGCCTCCCGTTTCGGTATCCTCAACGTGAATCCCGACGGTTCGATTTACGAATTTGAGGAAAAACCCAAAGCCCCCAAGAGCACTTTGGCTTCCATGGGTATTTATATTTTCAAAGCGGATAAGCTCTTCAAGTATTTGGAAGCGGACGACGCGAATCCCAACTCTTCAAAAGACTTTGGTAAGGACGTATTGCCCGCAATGTTAAATGCCGGCGAAAAGATGTTCTCCTATGAGTTTGAGGGATATTGGAAAGACGTTGGCACGGTAGCCTCGCTTTGGCAGGCAAATATGGATTTGCTTGGTGAAAATCCTGAATTTGACGTTGGAGATAAGACTTGGAAAATTCATTCGAGAAACCCGCTTGCGCCTCCTGAACACGTTGGAGCGAACGGGGTTGTGAAAAATTCCATGGTCGCGCTTGGCTGCGAAATTTACGGTACGGTAGAAAATTCTATCCTCGGCAGTAACGTTGTCGTGGAAGAAGGGGCGATCGTAAAAGACGCGGTAGTACTAGCGAATAGTACGATAGGCGCAGGCTCAAAGGTTTCTTATTCTATCGTTGATGAAAACGTATCTATTGGCAAAAATGCAGTCGTTGGTGCGGAAAAAGACCCGAATGCAGAAATCGTAGTGCTTGGAAGAGGCATTACCGTGGCGGATGGCGTTAAGGTAATGGAAGGGCAAAAGCACGAGAACGACATTCTTGCATAAGGAGGGAGAAAATTATGGCTAAAACGGCACTTGGTATTATTTTTGCAAACTTACACGAAGAAAACGTACCCGAGCTTGTTCGCAGAAGAACGATGGCGTCCATTCCTTTCGGTGGAAGATACCGTTTGGTTGACTTTGCTCTTTCCAATATGGTAAATTCCCAAATTACGACGGTTGGGCTTATGACGAGCAACAATTACCGTTCGCTTATCGACCATATTGGCAGCGGTAAAGAATGGGATTTAGCAAGAAAGGACGGCGGTCTTATCCTTTTGCCTCCTTTCTCTGAAAAACATGATAAACTTTATACGACTCGTTTGGAGGCGCTGGGCAGCCTTACCGGGTTTTTGGGGCGCCGTTCGGAGAAATACGTTGTACTCACTGATTGCGACGGCGTTGCAAAGTTTGACATTTCGGCAATTTTGGATTACCATGAAAGTAAAAATGCAGATATTACGCTCGTAACCCATTACGGAAAGGTAGGAAACCGTTCCGATTTCATGTTGATTGACGCAGATGAATCGGGTAGAGTTACCGATATTAAGCATGCGCCTCACGTTGCGGAGGGTACAAAAGCGGATATTTTTGTGAATATGATGGTTATGAGCCGTCAATTCTTGCTTAACGTCGTAGAGGATTCCGTAACGCACGGATTCACTAGCTTTGAAAGCGACGTGCTTATTAAACAGCTCAACAGCCTGAAAATTTACCGCTATGATTTCAAAGGATATTACGCAGGGATTGACTCTATGTCTGCTTATTATAAGCATAATATGGAGCTTTTGAATAAAGAAGTCCGCGACGAATTGTTCGGCGAACGCGATATTTATACAAAAGTACGCGACAGCGCGCCTTCCAAATACGGTGAAAATGCCGTGGTGAAAAATTCCTTGATTTCCGATGGCTGCGTGATTGAGGGGGTTGTGGAAAACTCTATTCTCTTCCGTGGCGTAAAAGTGGAAAAGGGCGCGGTAGTGCGTAATTCGGTGATTATGCAAGATAATATTATCGGGGCAAACACTTCGCTTAATTGTGTTATAACTGATAAAAACGTCGTGATAAGCGACACAAAGACCCTTAGCGGTTGCAGTACGTTGCCGTACTTCATTCAAAAGGGTACTAGACTTTAATATATAGACGTTACGCATAAGATATTTTTTGTCTTATGCGTAACGTTGTACTTTGTTAAAAATTAATTGAAGGAGAACATGATGGCTGACAGTAAAACGACGAAGAAAACGGGCGTTCAAGTGAAAAAAATCACGATTAAGGAAACCAATGAAGTAAATTTCCCTGCAAAAAAAGCGGTGAAGGATCCTAAATTAGCGGAAAAGAGAAAGATTTTATTCGTTGCCTCCGAGGCTAGACCGTTTATTGCGACGGGTGGACTTGCCGACGTTATCGGCTCCTTGCCTCAGGCGTTGGCGAAGGATCCCAAATATGATATTCGCGTTATTTTGCCTTTGTATTCGGATATAAAACCAGAATTTAGAAGAAGAATGTCTTTCCTTGGCAATATTTACGTGCCTCTTTCATGGAGAAGTCAATATTGCGGTATCTTTACTTGTGAAGAAAACGGGGTAACGTTCTACTTTGTGGATAACGAATATTATTTCAAGCGTCCCGGGTGTTATGGTTACTATGACGATGGGGAACGTTTTGCTTTCTTCTCGCGTAGTGTTTTGGAAATTTTGCCGTTTATCGGTTTCTATCCCGACGTATTGCATTGTCATGATTGGCAGGCGGCTTTGGCGGCAATTTATCTTAAAACTATTTATTGTAAACGTCCGGAGTATCAGTTTATCCGTTCTTTGTTCACAATTCATAATATTGAATATCAGGGGAAGTATTCTCTTGACATTATGGAAGATTTATTCGGTATTGATCAAGCGAATGGATATTTGCTTGAATACGGCGGTTGCATCAATCTAATGAAAGGGGCAATCGAGTGCAGTGAAAAATTCTCTACCGTAAGCCCGACTTATGCAAACGAAATCAAAACGGCGCAATACGCGCACGGTTTAGAGGATATCATTTGCAAGAATGCGTTTAAGCTGACGGGTATTCTTAACGGAATTGACGTAGATTCTTATAATCCTGAAAAGGATAGAGCATTGTTCGCCTCTTACAGTGCGGAAAATCTCGAGGGCAAAGAAGTATGTAAAACTGAACTGCAAAAAATGCTGGGATTGCCTGTTAGAGAAGTACCTATGATTGCTATGATTACCCGTTTGGTTTCCCATAAGGGTTTGGAGCTTGTTAAAACTGTTGCTGAGGATATTTTGCACGAGGACGTACAATTTGTATTGCTGGGAACGGGAAGTCGGATCGTAGCCAT
>JAZUQM010000130.1:0-4543 GCA_045605705.1 Candidatus Scatosoma sp. | reverse complement strand
TTTCTTCGTCCGAGCGGGCACAGTCCACGTACGTAACGTTTGCCTGCTTGGAAAGCGCAGTCGTACCGGACTTCCCCTTCCCACCGTTTACGATAAGTAAAATACTATCTTTGGGAGGGTTGTCAAATAAGTCCTTTAAGTAGTAATCGAAATCCTTATCGGCGGGATAAAACTCGCTAACCTTAACCATGCGTTTTTCGCTGACGAAAGGGAAGCAGTTTACCGCGTCCACCAGCGCTTTCATTTTATCTCCCTTGAGCGCATTACCGTCAAACGAAACGTAATCGAGGGTAGGCTCTTGCAAAAAACGTGCCTTTAGGAGCTGTTCCCCTTTTTCGCGAAAATACACCTCCTCTCCCTCGAAAAGGTAAATAGGCTGCGCGCCGTTTTCGTCGGTAAATTTTTTGAAATCGATATACTTCATACGCTTTAATTATAGCATACTCTTGCTTAAAAAGCAAGAGAAAAAAGGATATTTACCAAAGCCATACCCCCTACGGACAAGAAAAATAATAAAATTTTCGTCCTCCCCTTCAAATTCCACTTATTCGAAGTAAACGCGCACGCCAAAAAATAAAGCAAAATCCCCAAAACGGTTATCTCTATCCCCTGCACGGCAAAGACGGAAAAATCCACAATTTTAAACAAAAGCAGCATTGCCGCACAAATCGCATTCGGCAAAAACAACAATATCCTCGCGCAAACGATGGGCAGCATACAAGCGGCTGTAACCAATAAAAGCAACCCGCCAAATACCCCGCTAAGCAAAGGAATGAACAGGCAATTCAAGAAAATCCCCGCGCCCGAAATATAACCGAAATAATATAACAGCAAGGGCAAGGTAAAGAGCTGCGCCGAAAAACTAATCGAAAGAAAGGAGGAAACGCTGCGATAGGCTTGTCCGCCCAAAGACAAGGGACTATCCCCATTAGGCGTCCTCTTTAAGACGCGGGCTTGGAAGTAAAAGCCAAGCTCGTCAAATACCTGCCCTATACGTTTGGACAAAACGCCTATTCCAACGCAGGCAATAAAGGAGAGTTGAAAGCCCACCTCGAAAAAGGACGAGGGCGCGAAAAGCAGAATGAGGATTGCAGCCGCGCCGACATTTTCCAAAAGGTCGCTTTTCACCCCAATAAGCTTGGAGGCATAGGCAATTAAACACATGATTAGGGCTCGGACAACGGAAGAGGTAAACCCGCATACCCCCGCATAGAAAAAGCAAATCCCCGCGATTAAACAAAACCTCGCAAGCTTTGGCAAACGGGATAACCCCGTTTTACGGAAGAGGAGCAGACAAAAACCAAACAGCGCGCCCATATGCAAGCCCGATACGGCAAAGATATGCGCAATACCGCCCACGCGAATATTTTCATACAAGCCCTCGTCAATGGCATAGGTGTTGCCAAAGAGCATGGCTTTGGTTATCGCCGCCGTCTCCCAATCCATACCGCCGTCAAGTATCCGTTCCGCTCGCTGTCGGCAAAAGAGAAAAAGGTTAAACGACCGCCCCACTCTCTCCACTTCCTCCGCCTGCATGGAATAGCGTATCTGCCTTTTTACCCGTTTGGCTTGAAATGCGTCCTCGTAGAAAAGATTTTGCTTGCTGACTCTGCCCGTAAGACGCACCTCGTCCGCAAGGCACACGTCCTCGCCTAACGAGGCGGGCAGGTATGCAACGAGCTTGCCATTCTCCTCATACTCCCCAATCGAAAGGTTGTCCAACACCAAGCCCACCGTGCCGTCGTTATACGTCCGCTTTTCAATAACCCGACCGCAAACCGCGCCGCCGCCCGTTCCATTGCTAGGCTGAGAGAAGTGTTCCATCTCCACGTAAAACCCAAAGAAGCCGACAAAGAAAAAGGCGCAAAGCAAGAAAAATAGAAGAAGTTTATCCCAAAGCTCCCCTTTTAGCGCACAAAACAAAAAGGGCGCCGACGCCAAAGGAAATACACACAGTATCCACCACGCGGAAACCCCGTTAAAGTAATGTCCGTAATAAAGAGCTATGCCTAAACAAAGAAAAATTGCAAAGAAAAAGGCAGGACGAAAATTCAACAGCTTACGTTGTCTTTTCTCTCCTGCCTGTATCATACGTTTTTTCGTCCTTTTATCTTCTGCCTAATAATTCGTCCAAAGATTTGTCTAATAATTTAGAAATCCTAATCAGGATTGCCATTTCAGGCGTTGCGCCCTCCTTAAACCATCTTGCCATCGTACCTTGCCCTACCTCCAACAGCTTTGCAAGACGATAATAGGTAATATTCTCTTTCTCCATATATGCATGAAGATGTCCTATGAGTGTTTCATGCGCCTCTTTTGCGGATACCTCTACCCTTGGCATATCCTCTTCAATATCGCTTAACCCTATAATATAGTCAGCGGATACTTGAAAGTAATTCGCCAAAATCAAAAGGGATTCCGCGTTTGGATAAGTGATACCTCGCATCCAATTATATACCGATTTCCTGTTTAGGGTCGTTTCTCGAACCAATTGCGTGTCCGTCTTGACCGAATAAACTAGCAATTCTTGCAAGCGAGTTGAAAATAAGGATAAATTCATATCAATACTACCCCTTTTGCGTAATATTGATACTATTATCCTATTCCTCCGCCATTTATAACACCGCGGAGTAAAATTCAATCTAACGAAGCAACCCTACAACGTAAAAAGCTGCGAATACTCGCAGCTTGTTATGTTATAATATTTTACGCCAAGGAAATTCTATCGGACACCGAGCGCACGAACAAGCCTTTTTCCTCGCCTAGCGTTACGCAGTCGTTGACGAGTGCGGAGAATTTCTCCGTGGGCTTGGTGATACGGAAAATCGAGCAAACGATCGTTTGGATTTCTTCCATGTACAGCGCAACCTTATCCTCAAGCGCGCCGCGCACGATAGAAATGATTTCATAAGGGGTATAGTCCGCCTCGTTTTTACGAACGGGGTCGCCCGTTTCCACGCGGTACTTATCAAACCCTACGCACTTATCCGTTTTGCGGTAATATTCCCTGCCTAAAATCTTCTCGTACTTGAACCCGCAAAGGGCTACGAGCGCCTGCATACGCCCTTCCACCTTGGAGCCGTACTTGGTAACGCCCAAGCTCGCAAGCGTGCGGCGCACGAGAAATTCGTGAGAAATAGGCTCTTCCGCAGCCACAACGGCTTTCAAGCGGGCAAGGATTTCCTTATCGTTTTCACCCGAAGTGATATAGTTTGCATTCTCGTACAATTCCGTCAAAGCCGCTTTTTTGTACGGTTTCTTCAGGCGGTTAAGCTCCGCGCCGCCCTTTTTATCCGCGCCCGTGAGCTTATCTAAAAGGTCTTTGATCTTCTTGATTTCGCGCTTAGGGTTGTTATAATAGTTGACGGAATATAAACGGAGCACGTTCCAATTGCTGCGTTTGAGTGTTTGGATTTGCAAAATGTTTCTATCCTTAACGGAGAAACGGTTGGGCGCGTCGCACATAATCGCAAGAATAAAGCGCTTTCTATCCTTAGGGTCGATAACCGCCACGTCGATCTTAAAGCCGGAAGCACCGACGTTATAGCGGCAATCATATCCGTAGGAAGCAAGCTCCTCGGCGATATACTTACCGATACCCTCTTTCTTCTTCACAATATTTTCCGCGGAAATGGCAAGGTTCGTCCTGCCCTTTTGCGCAAAGTCAAGGAATGCCTTTAACCCCATAACACCGCGGGATTTGGTCTTGGAAAGGTCAATCATAGCCCCCGTCATGGACGAGAACACCACCATTTCTTCCCTTGCACGGGATACCGCTACGTTCAATCTTCGCCAACCGCCTGCTTGGTTCAAAGGTCCAAAATTCAAGGAAATTCTGCCAAGCTTATCAGGCCCGTAGCAAATGGAGAAGAGTACGACGTCCCGCTCGTCCCCTTGCACGTTTTCCAAGTTCTTGACAAAGAGCGGTTCCTCTCTATCGTATGCAACGCTTTCAAGCTTGCGCTCCGCAATCGCGGCGGTAAGCTTGCGTTCGATATATTCCTTTTGCACGTTGCTAAACGTAACGACACCGATGCTCAGTTTGCTCAAGACAGGGTCAGCCAAACGGCGGAGCACCTCTTTGACGAGCATATCCCCTTCCATCTTGTTCTTCTTGGACATGCCCCTATCGTATACGCCGTCCTCAACGTAAACGAAGCTGACCTTGCTTGCCAAAGCGTCGGGCGAAGGGAAGGTGCAAAGACGGTTTTCATAATACATAGCGTTAGAGAAAGCAATCAAGCTTTCGTGCTTACTTCTATAATGCCACGTCAAGTGCCGCTGAGGCATGTTGATGGCAAGACAATCGTCCAAAACGCTTTCCATATCCTCGTTTTCAAGGTTATCCTCGTCCACGTAATTCGTATTAAAGAAGGTCGTAGGCGGCAACTGTTTGGGGTCGCCGACCACGATAGCCGCTTTACCGCGGGCAAGCGAACAAATCGCCTCCGCCGTCGGGATTTGAGACGCCTCGTCGAAGATAACAAGGTCGAACAACCCGTTTTCCGCTTTAAGATACTGCGAAACGGTAATCGGGCTCATG
>JAZUQM010000129.1:0-7359 GCA_045605705.1 Candidatus Scatosoma sp. | reverse complement strand
GGCAAAGAGGACCCACCTGTTCCCATTCCGAACACAGAAGTTAAGCTCTTTTACGCCGAAAGTACTTACGGTTAACCGTTGGGAGGATAGGTAGCCGCCGCTTTTCACTTAAACACCCTGCTAGAAATAGCAGGGTGTTTTTCTTATTGACAAACCCAAATAGGCGTGTTATAATAGGCGTATGGAACTCGTATTATTAACCGCGCTCGGCGTTGGCGGGGCAACCGTGCTTGGCGCAGGAATAGGCTTTTTATTTAGGAATATTTCGCATAAATTTAGCGATATCGTGTTATCCTTTGCCGCGGGCGTCATGCTTGCCGCGGCGGTGCTCGGGCTTATCGTGCCGTCCGTGGAATACGGCATGGATAAAGGCACGTTTTGGGCGCTTATTATGACGGTGGCGGGGGTATTCGCCGGCGCGCTGTGCTTGAACGGTGTGGATAAACTCGTTCCCCACTTGCACAAGCTTTCTTCACCCGATACCGAAGCGCACCATAACAGCGAAAAAATCAACAAAATTATGCTTTTTGTCTTGGCAATCGCTATCCACAATCTCCCCGAGGGGATTGCCGCAGGCGTGGGCTTTGGAACGGGCGATAACGCAGGCGCATTCTTGATTGCAGGGGGGATTGCATTGCAAAATATTCCCGAAGGCATGGTGATTATCGCGCCCATGCTTGCCGCGGGCATAAAACCCAAAAAGACCTTTCTGTACGCCTCTTTAACGGGTGCTGTGGAAGTGGTCGGTACTTTAATCGGGTATTTAGCCGTTAGCATTTCCACGGCAATTTTGCCCTTTGCGTTGGCGTTTGCAGGCGGTACGATGCTGTACGTTATCAGCGATGAAATGATACCCGAAACGCACGCGCACGGCAGTGAAAGAGGTGCAACCTACGCCCTACTCGTTGGTTTTTGCCTAATGCTGGTATTTGATATTTTACTTGGCGCATAAATCCAAAACCCCACGCGAGAGCGTGGGGTTTGCTATTATAAAACCCTTGCAAACTCCACAAGCTATAAAAAGCAAGGGGGCAGGTATGGAACGAAAAGCAAAAAGAGAAGGCAGGGGCGCGTTTTTGAAAGGAGCGGCGTGGATTGCCGCAGGGGGATTTATCGCTAAGCTAATCGGTGCGCTATACCGTATCCCCTTGACCAACCTAATCGGCGGACGGGGGCTTGGGCTGTATCAACTCGTTTATCCTGTTTATTGCCTGCTTTTGACGGTGTCGGCAACGGGGATTCCTTCGTCGATTGCCAAGCTCACCGCCGAGAGGATAGCCAAGGGGGAAAACGATAGAGCGGTACTCAAAACCGCTATGAAGCTCTTTCTTCTTATAGGGGTTGCGGGGAGTATTTTAATGGCGCTCACCGCGCCTTTTCTATCCAAAGCGCAGGGCAGCCAAGAAGTGCTCGGCGGGTATTATGCCTTAGCGCCGTCCGTCTTTTTCGTGTCCGCAATCTCCGTTTTTCGAGGTTGGTTTCAGGGTAGAAACCGCATGTTCCCGACCGCTCTTTCCGAAATCACCGAACAGGTTGTCAAGGTAGGGGTTGGATTGCTGTTTGCCTACCTTTTTAGGGGCGATATTCAAAAAGCGGTGGTGTTTTTACTCTTATCCGTATCCGTTTCCGAACTGATAACCCTCTTTTTGATGTTCTTCCTATATAAACGCGTACCTGCCCCCAACCTGCCGAAAAACCAAGGGGGCAGGTGCGAGATGAAAACGATAATCAAGCTGAGCGTGCCTGTTACTTTCAGCTCGATACTGCTACCCCTGTCCGCGCTTTTAGACAGCGTGTTAGTCCCGAGGTTCTTAAGCGCGTACGCAAGCGACGCGGTAACCCTTTACGGTTTATTCGCGGGCGGGGCGGTAACGGTAATCAACCTGCCCGTATCCGTTTGCTACGGGATTGCGGCGGCGAGCGTGCCCCGCGTAGCCACGGCGGCAAAGGGGGAAGGCTCGGCAAGAAAAGCCGTCCTATTTTCCCTAGGTATCACTTTGGCGGTGGGGGCGGCAAGCGCGCTGGGGCTATACCTTTTTGCGGAGCCTGCGGCAAAGATTATTTTCCGCAGCTTGGCAGGGGAAGAACTTGCGACTTTGATAGAACTGATCAAAGCCTTTTCGATAAGCGCGCTCACCCTTTCTTGTGTGCAAACGCTCTCCGCGTGCCTGACGGCGCAGGGAAAACCGCAGTATGCCGCATTGTCCATGCTGATTGCGTTGACCTTGAAAACGGGCTTATATCTTCTATTCTTGCCCAACAGCGAAATTTCCGTTTTTGGACTTGCTTATGCGACGAATATCGCGTATGCGGTTGCTTTTTTGCTGGATTTATTGTATAATATGTATATATCTAGAAAAAAGAGGGCGAAAACATGATTACCATTATCGGTCTTGGCGTAGAGCAGGGGGATTTATCAAAGCGTGGAGAAACGCTGATTTTTGAGGCGGTAAAGTCGGGCAGACCCGTGCTTGTGCGGACGGCGAATACCCGTTCTTATCAAACGGTCAAGGACATGGGTATCCCGCACGAGTGCTTGGACTACGTTTACGAGCGTAGCAGGAATTTTGCCACGCTTGCCAAGAACCTTGCCAAAGCGGTTACCGATAAAGGGGAAAACGCGGTGTATTTGGTGGACGGCGCGGCGACCGAGGATAACTCGGTAAAAGCCCTGATAAAGCGTACGCGCGGAAAGGTGGAAATCGTGGACGGTGTTTCCAAGACCACGGCGCTCGTGCGAGCGGCGGGCTTTGCGGGCTGTTCGTATACCGCGGTTTCGGCGTACGAGCTTGCAGAACGCGCAAACGAGGACAATCTTGCCCTGCCTCTCGTGGTGTACGATTTGGACGATAGGGCTTTGGCGGGGGATATCAAGCTCTTGCTTGGCAGCATCTTCGGCGAGGAGAGTGAGGTACTCTACCTTTGCGGCGGGAAAGCCAAAAAAATCTCCCTTTTTGAGCTGGATAGACAAAAGGGCTACGATTACACCACGGCGGTGGCGATTGAAAGACAAGAGCTTTTGAAAAAAGAAAGGTTTTCCCTTGCGGATTTACGAGAAATCGTCGTAAGACTTAGAAAGCCTGACGGCTGTCCTTGGGATAGAGTGCAAACGAACGAGAGCATTAAAATGTCCGCGGTGGAAGAGGCGTACGAGCTTGTGGACGCGGTGGATACGGGCGACGACGAAAAGATACTTGAAGAGGCGGGGGATATCCTGTTGCAAACGGTGTTCCATGCGGTCATGAAAGAGGAATGCGGCGCGTTTGATTTACGCGACGTCGTAACGGGAATTTGTAAAAAACTCATTTCCCGCCATACCCATGTATTCGGTGAAGACAAAGCCAAGGACGGCGAAAGCGCGCTGTCCGTTTGGGAAAAGAATAAAATGACGGAAAAGCATCAGGTAACCTTTGCGGACTCCGTCAACGACGTGCCTAAGTGTTTTCCTGCCGCTATGCGCGCGCAAAAGATAGGCAAACGCGCCTCCAAAGCAGGCTTGGATTTCGCAAGTGCGAAAGAGGCAGCGAGCAAGGTAGAAGAGGAGCTTTTGGAATTCTTCAAAGTCTACGAGGCGGGAGATAGCGCAGAGGCGGAAAAGGAGCTTGGCGACTTGCTCTTTGCCGTAGTCAATATCGGCAGAAAGGCAGGGTGCGACTGTGAAAAAGCACTCAAGGAATCCGCCGAGCGTTTTGCGCGGCGTTTTACGGTTGCCGAGAGCTTGGCCTTAGCGGACGGGAAGGAAGTAACCAAGCTTTCCCCCGCTGAATGGGACGAATATTATGTAAAAGCAAAGGGGCAGGTATGCGTTTAACGCCGATTACCCTTGGGGGCTTGACAATTGAAAACAACGCGTTTTTAGCGCCGCTTGCGGGGTATACGAACTATGCGTTTAGAAGGCTTTGCAAGGAATACGGCGCAGGACTTTGCTATACGGAAATGGTGAGTGCAAAGGGCTTGAAATACGGCAGCGAGAACACGGAAGAACTGCTGTATACCAACGCGGAAGAGGGGCTTTGCGCGGCGCAAATCTTCGGGAGCGACCCCGACATTATGCGCGCGGCGTGCGAGCATGATAAGC
This sequence comes from Candidatus Scatosoma sp., assembly GCA_045605705.1. GTDB lineage: Bacteria > Bacillota > Clostridia > Christensenellales > Borkfalkiaceae > Scatosoma. The sequence goes on along the minus strand of JAZUQM010000129.1, from coordinate 3,281 downwards.
TTGCGCCCTTTCCCATTGTCGATATCAATATGGGCTGTCCCGTGCCGAAAATCTACAAAAACGGCGAGGGGAGCGCGCTTTTGGAAAACCCTGCTTTGGCGGAAAAAATCGTCAAGGAATGCGTGAAAAGCGGGAAGATTATCACCGTGAAATTCCGTATCGGGATTGACGGGGAACACCTTATAACCAAAGAGTTTGCAAAGCGCATGGAAGGGGCAGGCGCGAGCCTGATTACAATCCACGGGCGCACCAAGGATAAAATTTACGCAGGCGAGGTGAACTTTGAACAAATCGCCGAGGCGAAAAATGCCGTCAAAATCCCCGTGATTGCGAACGGCGGCGTGTTCTCGAACGCGGACGCGGAAAATTTACTTAAGCAAACGGACGCGGACGGCGTTATGGTGGCAAGGGCTTCTCTATTTAACCCTCAAATCTTTTGCGAATTGACGGGAAAAGCGGGCGAGGGTAAGCGCGCCATGTTTGGGAAACAGCTCAAATGGACAAGGCAGGTATGCGACGAACGCTTTACCACCGTGTTCATGCGAAAAATGGCGGCGTTCTACGTCAAGGGCGAACGCGGGGCGGCAGGCTTTAAGGAACGGCTGTTCAAATCGCAAACCCCCGATGAAATTTGGGAAATAGTAAAAGAAATTTGGGAAAAATAATTAAAAATTCCACATACTCCTTATAAAGGGGGTATGGTTATGGCAACGAAAGCGAAAAAAAGGGATAGGATAGAGGAAATTGCAAAGTATTTCCTTTTGAACCTATCCCTTTCTTTTATAGGCTGGGGGTATGAAACTCTGCTCATGTTTTTTATGACGGGGGAGTATCAAAACCGCGGTTTTTTAAGCCTGCCCCTTTGTCCCATTTACGGCGGAACGCTGATGGCGGTGTATTTTCTTTTCGGTACGCCCGACGAGGGTAGGGGCTTGTTGAAACGGGTAGATAATCCCCTTGCGCGCAGTTTAATCTACCTTGCGGCGGCGTTTTTGGCGCCTACGGTTGCCGAGCTGATCGTGGGGGCGTATTTTGATAAATTCCACGGGGTTTGGCTGTGGAGCTACGACGGTTTGCCTCTCAATTTTAGAGGATATATAAGCTTGCCTATTTCTATCGTTTGGATGGTGATGATTTTCCTATTTATGAAGTTTATTTTCCCCAAGCTGAAAAAATGGGTATTCAAAATCCCGAAAACGCTTGCAATCACCTTTGCAGTTGCGTTTGCCACCGTCCTTATCGCCGATTTATTGAAATCGTATATGAGCATGAAAAAATCGCCCTGATAAAGGGCGTTTTTTGTTGTCGATAAAGTATTCAAGACGGATAAAACCGCGTGATTTTGCCCTAAAAGAGGGCGAAAAAATAAAATATTTTGAAAAAGGCGAAGTTTTTTTATTCAAACACTGTACATTTGGAAAAATTTATGGTATAATGGTGGAGAAAAATAACGATTTTCCTTTTTTATAAAAAAAGGAAAGCGGAATGGAGAAGAAAGTATGGCGGAAAGAATTGAAGCGGAATACGGCGCGGAGCAAATCCAGGTATTAGACGGTCTGGAACACATTAGAAAACGCCCCGGTATGTACATTTCGTCCACGGACGCAAAGGGTTTACACCACCTTGTACACGAGGTCGTGGATAACTCTATCGACGAGGCGCTTGCGGGGTACTGTACCCATATCGAGGTAACCATTAACCCTGACGGCAGCTGTACCGTACAGGATAACGGACGCGGTATTCCTACGGGCATTCACCCCAAGGAAGGGATTTCTACCTTGGAAGTCGTATTCACGAAGGTCAACGCGGGCGGTAAGTTCGGCGGGGATTCGGGGTACAAGGTATCCAGCGGTTTGCACGGCGTTGGCGTTAAGGCGGTAAACGCGCTTTCCGAATGGTTGGAAGCCGAAGTCCGCCACGAGGGGAAAATTTTCAAGCAGGTCTACAACCGCGGCGTGCCTCAGCGCAGCGTGCAGGTGATCGGCGAATCCCAAGACATGGGTACGAAGGTAACCTTCCTGCCCGATAAGGATATCTTTGAAACCACCGAGTTCAATTACGATACCTTGAAGGGCAGACTTCGCGAGCTTGCCTACCTCAACAAGGGGCTTAGAATTTCGCTTGAGGACACCCGCGAGGGACAAGAGCAAAAGGATTCCTTCTGCTACGAGGGCGGTATTTGTTCGTTTGTTGAAGAGCTGAACAAGAGCCGTGAGGAGCTTTTATTCCCTGCTCCCGTCTACTTTGAAGAGCAGGAAGGGGATACCGTTTGCGAAGTGGCGATTCAGTACAACGAATCGTACAACGAAGTCATTTACAGCTACGCCAACAACGTCAACACCCGCGACGGCGGTACGCACGTGGAAGGGTTGAAAATGGCGCTGACCAAGGTCATCAACGAAGCGGGTAAAAAGCTGAATATATTAAAGGATAATGATAAACTCACGGGCGAGGACGTGCGCGAGGGTATCACAGCGGTCGTTTCCGTCAAGCTCACCAACGCGCAGTTTGAATCGCAAACCAAGGACAAGCTCAACAACTCCACCATTCGTGTTTTCGTTAATAAGTGCGTAACCGAGCACATGGCTACCTTCTTAGAGGAAAATCCCTCGATTGCCAAAGAGTTGGTGCTTCGCTGTATCACGGCGCAAAAGGCGCGCGACGCGGCAAGAAGCGCAAGAGAATTGACGAGAAGAAAGGGGGTTTTGGGTTCGACGACGCCCCCCGGCAAGCTTGCCGACTGTTCGGACAGACGCAGCGAGCTTTGCGAAATTTATATCGTTGAGGGCGACTCCGCAGGCGGTACGGCAAAGCAAGGCAGAGATAGAAGATTCCAAGCGATTTTGCCCCTTAGAGGTAAGATTTTGAACGTAGAAAAGGTACGCTTAAACCGCGTTTTGGAAAACGAGGAAATCAAGTCCATGATCACGGCGTTCGGCTGCGGTATTTTGGACGATTTCGACGAAAGCAAGCTTAGATACGACAGAATCATTTCCATGACCGATGCCGACGTTGACGGCGCGCATATTCGTATTTTGCTGTACACCTTCCTGTTCCGTTATATGCGTCCGCTTATCGAACACGGCCACGTATATGCGGCAAAGCCACCTCTTTACAAGGCGAGCTTTAAGGGGCACGACGATTACCTGTATTCCGAAGAAGAAAAAATCGAATACGCGAACAACAACCCTGGTAAGATTGAATACCAACGTTATAAAGGTCTTGGTGAAATGAGTAAGGAACAGCTTTGGGACACGACCATGAACCCCGAAACGCGTACC
>JAZUQM010000128.1:0-5822 GCA_045605705.1 Candidatus Scatosoma sp. | reverse complement strand
CGGAATTGCTTATCATCATTCCAAAAATATCCGCTTTAAGGGGTATATAATTCGCAATACGGGCAACTGGGCGCACATAGGATATCAATCGCAAAATATCACCTATCAAAACATTGTGGTACAAGGCGGACACGACGGTATTCACAATTCTTCTTGTGATAATTACACGATAGAAAATTGCGAATTTTATACGGGCGACGATTGTGTTGCTGGCTTTGATAATTACAACGTCGTCGTAAGGAACTGTATATTGAACTCTGCATGTAGCGGTATGCGTTTTGGCGGTGCTGATGTCTTGGTGGAAAACTGTCATTTTTACGGCCCCGCACAGTACGTGTTCCGTGGCGCTATGTCTTTGGCGGACAAAATTGCAGGAAAACCTTCCCCTCGCGTAAACGGTGGAAAAATGTTGGCGTTGTTCACCTATTATTCGGACTTTTCACTCAACGTTCGCCGTCTTCCGAAGAATATAGTCGTACGGAATTGTAAAGTGGAAAATTGCGCGCGTTTCTTGCATTTTGACTTTACGGGGACGCACACTTGGCAAAAGAATAAACCCTTGGTGGAAATCACCTTTGACAATATACGGGCGAGCGGTATCACCTTGCCGTTCAATGCATACGGCAGCGCGGAAACGCCGTTGACTTTACGTGTTAAAAATTGTGATATTCAATTTTCGACGCAGACAGAGTGCGCGATTCGTTCGGGGAATTTTGCGTTGTTTGATGTAGAAGATACGGGTTTTGAAAACGTAACGGACGCTCTCGTAAAGGGATACGGCGGTGAAGGGGAAATTCTCGCAGAAAATGTGCTCGGCGTGAAACGTTTACTTAATAAAGTGGACGAGAAATTTGAAAGCGATAATATTTGATGAAAAAGTGGTAGGGTTGTAAGATGGTGCAAAAAAAAGATTTATTTCCCCCAGTAAACATGTTCGGGAACTTATATTTCGTGGGTACAAAGCCTGCTTCTACGCACGTGGTTGATACGGGTGAAGGGCTTATCGTGTTTGATACTGGTTATCAGCATTCTTTATACGTAGTGATTGATAACATGTACCGAATGGGCTTAAAGCTCGCGGATGTGAAATACATATTCTTAACGCATGGACATATTGATCATTTGGGTGGAGCAAAAGCTTTGCGTGATTTGACAGGCGCGAAGATCGCGCTCGGTGCAGAGGACAGAGAGTATGCCAATGGGCAGTTGGATCTGTCCTATGCCAAAGAGTTAGGTATGGTATTTAAAGAAACGTTTGAACCCGACATTCTACTCCATGACGGGGACGAAATTACTCTTGGGAAAACAACGGTTCGGGCGGTAGCAACGCCTGGGCACACGCCTGGGGCGATGTCCTTCTTCTTCGACGTCACGGACGGAAAGGAAACTTTTCGTGCGGGTTTGCACGGCGGTATGGGTATCAATACAATGTGTAAGGACTTTCTGGATAAATACAGTTTGCCTTATTCGTTACGTGAAGATTTTGTAAAATCGATGTTGCGTTTGAACGAGGAAAAGGTTGATATTTTCCTTGGGAACCATATGCAGCATAATAAGACGGAAAGCAAGGCGGCGCTGTTAAAAGCTGGCAACAAGTACGCCTACGTAGACGGTAGAGAATGGCAACCGTATAATCTTTGGTGTATTGAGAATTTAAACGCTATGATAGAGCGTGAAAAAAGTGTGTAAAAATGAAGAAAAAGTGTATAACGTTTAGTTTTGACGATGGAGTGCGGCAGGATAAACGTCTGATTGAAATTTTTAATAAATACGGCTTAAAAGGTACATTTAATCTCAATTCTTCTTTTCTTGGTTTGAAAGGAGGGAGGGAGGTCAACGGGAAGTTTTTAGACAACTCAAAGGTGTTTCCAAGTGAAGTCCAAGAGATATATGCTGGACATGAAGTGGCCGTGCATACGTTGACGCATCCCAATTTAACGGGGGAAGAGGAAGAAACGATTATTTATCAAGTAGAAGAAGACAGAAAACAGCTTTCTCGCTTGGTGGGGTATGAAGTGACGGGGATGGCATATCCCTGTGGCGGCGTCAATAACGATGATAGAGTAGCGGCAATTTTACAGAAAAATACGGGGGTAGAATACGCTCGTACAATCAATTCGAACGGGGTGTTTAACCCGCCTGAAAATCCCTATCGTTGGCATCCGACGGTGTACGCTCGCGAAGGAGACAAGACTTTTGAGTTTGCGGAGAAATTTCTTGCCTTGGAAACGGATACGCCACAGATATTCTACGTATGGGGACACGCACACGAGTTTGATATTTTGGACGATATGTCGTGGGAACGCGTGGAAAAATTGTGCAAAATGCTTAGTGGGAAAAGGGATATTTTTTACGCCACGAACAAGCAGGCGTTACAATGGCTTCAGGCGACGAAAAATTGTAGAGGGTAAAACAAACGTCAATCCTTGATTATAATCCGTTTACCTTGATTACCCAAGATTTGGTATACTTTTTCGATATAAGATGTTCACAATTAATATTGTTTTATAGCCTATAATTATGCTATAATTATACTGTAAAAATACACAAGTAGGCAAAGCGGTGATTGGCATGAAACATAAAAAGGAATATGAAAAATTAAATAGGATCGGCGTGGAAAAACCGAGAAGTTATTATATTCCTTTTCCGCAAGATAAAAAGTTTGTCTATCAAAATAAAATCATAGACAGAAAATCGAGCGACCGATTTATCTCTTTAGACGGCGAATGGTGGATTAAGGAACACAAAAACATAGAAACGGTTTCCTTAGGGGAAAGGCTGACGAAAAAGATCCTCGTTCCTTCTTGCATACAGCTGTTTGGGTACGACCAAATCCAGTACATAAATACGAGATATCCTTTTCCCGTTAGACCGCCGTTTGTGCCGAGTGAAAATCCAACGTATCATTACAGAAAGACCTTTGAAATCACAAATACCGACTGGAAGTTCTATTTGAATTTTGAAGGGGTGGACAGTGGGTTTTACGTGTATGTAAACGGCACGTTCGTAGGGTACAGTCAAATTTCCCACGCGACGAGTGAGTTTGACGTGACGCCCTATATAAAAGCTGGTAAAAATACGCTGGACGTAATCGTTTTGAAATGGTGTGCGTCTTCGTATTTAGAATGTCAAGACAAATTCCGTTATACGGGCATTTTCCGTAGTGTGTATTTATTGAAACGTCCTATAAATCATATTACTGATTTCAAGATACAGACGGGAATTTGTGGGGATGACGGGGTGATTACCATTCGCAACGACAGCGGTGTGAAAATGTTGGTTTGTTGCGACAGGGAAAGTAAAACGGTAGAGCCCAATCAGACCGCGCGTTTTGTTATTCAAAACGCAAAACTTTGGACGGCGGAAACTCCTTATTTATACAACGTGGTTTTATCGGCAAACGGTGAAAAGATTTTGCAAAGGGTGGGGATTAGAACCTCCGAAATTGTAGATGGCGTTTATAAAATCAATGGGAAACATATAAAGCTTAAAGGGGTAAATTATCACGAGAGCAATCCAAAAACGGGGGCAACCGTGACGGTAGAAGATACCATTCGCGATTTGAAGTTGATGAAATGGGCAAACGTGAACGCAATCCGTACTGCCCACTACCCCGATATGCCGGAATTTTACGATTTGTGCGACGCGTATGGATTTTACGTTATGGACGAAGCGGACGTAGAAACGCATGGCGCAACGACTTATCAAACTGGGTATAAGTTCGATATTTGGCAGGCGTTTGCCAACAACGGAATCTTCGATCAAGGGGTTACGGATAGAGAAATTACTCTTTACGAACGGGATAAAAACCGTACCTGCGTCGTAATGTGGTCGCTTGGCAACGAAAGCAATTACGGGAAAATGTTCTATGACGGCGCTGATTATCTCAAATCGCACGACAGCCGTCCGATCCATTACGAAAATATTTGGGAAATGGTGGATAAGACGGAATATTATACGAAACGCATTGATATTGTCAGCCGTATGTATGCGCCGCTTGCTTTCTTTGACGAATATCTTGCGGATGAAAAAGAAACAAGACCTTATCTGCTTTGCGAATATTCTCATGCAATGGGGAATAGCTGCGGCGATTTACAAGATTATTGGGATATTATCTATACGAACGACCGATTTATGGGCGGATTCGTCTGGGAGTGGTGCGATCACGCAATCCAAACGAAAAAGGGCTTTTTATATGGAGGCGATTTTGGTGAAGCGGAACACGACGGCAACTTCTGCGTAGATGGTTTGGTTTCCCCTGATAGAAAAATCAAGAGCAACCTTCGAGAATTGAAAGCGGTTTACGCAAATAAACCCCGTCAAGACTTTGTTGAAAGTCCCAAATCGCTGGAAAGCGTTGCGGCGGACAACCCGATTTCTTACCAGATAGACGAAAGGGGACGGCTGTGTTCTCTCGGCGGCGTTCGTTTAAAAAAGGGAATGGGTATCAATATCGAACGCGCTTATATTGATAACGATAGATTTGTATCAAACTGGCGCGGGTACGAGAACGCCAAACAGGTCGTATATCAAAAGGAAACAACGGATAATCGCGTAAAGTTGGTTGGAGCTATGGTGAAAAACTGTCTTGCGCCTATCCTTGAATACGAAATTGAATACGCATTTTTTAATGATGGGGTAGACGTTACGCTGACGTACACAGCAGCGAATTTTGTTCCTTACTTACCCCGAATTGGTTTTGAATTTGCCTTACCTAAATATCAAAACTCCTTTGAATACGCAGGCTACGGGCCTTATGAAAGTTACATAGATAAACATCGCGCAAGCGATTACGGAACGTATCGTTCAACGGCAAAAAAAGAATATTTTCCTTGGGTAAAACCCCAAGAAACAGGCAGCCATTATGGGACGACTAGGTTGTCGATTGGGAATGGGTGGACGATTACGGCGGACAAAGCCTTCTCGTTTAGTGTTTTACCTTATTCGACGGGGCAGATTAAATCGGCTGCACACGACTTCGAACTTCCAATCAGCGACGGCGTATACGTGAATATTGACGCAGCGATGAGCGGCGTTGGGACGGCGTCCTGCGGACCGGAATTGCGAGAGGAATATCGTGCACCCAAGACGGGAAAAATCATCTTTCGCATACAGCTTGATAAGACAAAGTTGCGCTAATTTTACGTAAAGGGATAGGGGTATCGATGAGACGAGAATTAAGAGAACAAGGGTTGTATTTGTGCGATATAGAAAATCGGTTGAACGGCAAGAAATACAAGCTTTTGCAAATGAGCCATATTTTTCGTGCGAGTAAGGAATATTTATCCAACGACGAGCTCTGTCAACACGAACATACCTTTTGCGAACTGTTCTTTATAACGAACGGCACGGGAAAAATGTTCGTCAGTGGAGAAGAAATCCCTATCGCCGAAGGAGATGTACTTGTTATTAATGCAAGCTTGCCTCACATAGAAGTAGGGGAGAGCCAACTGTCCTATTATTGCTTAGGGGTTACTTCTTTGCATTTTCCTACGACGGCGAGCGATTGTAAAATATGCTTGGGGAAGCATGGAGATGAAATACTCGGCTGGTTGGATAAAATGTACGCAGCGCTGTCAACCGATTGCGAATTTAGCAACGAAATCGTTGCGTCGTATTTGCAGCTGATTATCGTATTTTTATGTTCGTCAAATTTGTGGAGAGATGGGTTGGTTGCATTTTCTAGCAATAAAGTGCAGTTAGAGCCTGTATCCAAAACAAAGACTTCGCCCGTGGAGATCGCAAGGGCTTACATAGACGCCAATGTGCGCGAAGATATTACGCTGGAACAGCTGTCGGGGATTGCATTCGTATCCAAACAG
>JAZUQM010000127.1:0-2122 GCA_045605705.1 Candidatus Scatosoma sp. | reverse complement strand
ATTGCCATTTTTAAAACGGCGAATTTGTCCTTGGGCGTAAACTTGATGCAAGCGCTTATTAAGACAGCTGCGGAAGTGCTTGGCGATGCGTACGACGTGGAAATTATCGAACGCCACCACAACTTAAAAAAAGACGCCCCTAGCGGCACGGCTTTGATGCTTGCGGACAGTGTAAACGAAGCGTTTAACGGCGAGAAAACGTACGTAGACGGACGAAGCGGAATCGTAGGCGCGCGCGATAAAAAAGAAATCGGCATGCACGCCGTTCGCGGCGGCACGATCGTAGGCGAACACGAAGTGATGTTCGCAGGCGAAGACGAAATCATCACGATCACGCATAGCGCGAGATCTAAACGCGTTTTCGCCGTCGGCGCAATCCGCGCAGCGAAGTTCTTGCACGGAAAAGGCGCGGGCAGGTACGAGATGAAAGACCTTTTAGATTAAAAATCACACTATAAAGAACACGAGCGATAACCACGCGGTTATCGCTCGTTTCTTTTAATTTTTATGAACGTCTGTTTTTTACGAATTTTTCTTTAACTTCCATTCGTTTACACTTCCATACTCATCGGAAATGCGTCGATACGTTTTTATCCAAACTTTCTCCCCCACACCTTTCACGATTTGTCCATTTTTGATTAGATTTTTTTCAAGCGTTCTTTGTGCTATTTCTACGGGTTCATAAACGCCAAGAAAAACGTATGCGCCAGCTTTCGTTTTCGCAAACGTCACGCGCTTTGTTTTGTCATAATGCAACCCATATCGTTCTTCTATCCACATTTCTTCAATCGTTTCTTCTTTAATCACATTAAACCAATTTCCACCCTTTGTTTCCGTCCAACTGTTATGCGGTAAAAACCAAGGACTATAATTTTCAGGCGTAGCATTTTCGGCATATAAAATCTGTTGCCTACCAAATAATCCACGTTTTGTGCGATCCCATCCAAACCGTTCGCAACATTCATCGTAAATCGCTTGCGCCTGACCGCCGTAGCCCTTATGCAAATTACGCACCAACTTATTAGTAATTTGTAGCATTTTATTTTTCTCCTTTTTGTTTTTTATATAGTATCGAATTTCCTATAAAGTAATTAAAGGGCATACTTATAATACTTACACTCATCCATATTGGAAACAAACTATTAAGAGGATAATACTCATTGGTAAAATTCTCAATATACAAAAACTCTATAACGAGCATCAAGCCAAACACTATGCTACTGGCGAACATATTTATTATCGCTAGTTTCCGAATCTTCCTTTTGTTTTCGCTTTTACCTTTCTCTGTTATATATGAAATCGGAAAAATGAGACCTATCACAATCGTCATAAGCACAAGGCAAGTGCTTCGAGCAAAATAGGAAGGAGCAATATCTTGTATCATTCCAAGAAATATTATAAATATGATAAGCATAAATATTCCATAAAAACACACATTGAATATAATAGATACCATTGCTATTTTGTTATTCTTAATTTCTTTTCGTTTTTCGTTTAATCGCGTTTCTCTATCTTCAAGATTTTTTTGTAATTTCTTTTTTAAATCTGAATCTCCATATTGCAATATTCTTCTATAATTTATATTACTTTCAAAATTGATTTTGCTATTTGACAACTCTTCCGTATTCGCAACCTTACAATCAGCTAAAAGCTTAATCAAATGGGCTTCATAATGATAGGGATTTTCGTCTAAAATTTTGTCGCAATATATTTTTGCTTGTCCCCATTCCTTTTCTTCTAATAGCATATATGCGCGTTTAATTCTTAAATCTACTTCACAATCCATAATAATCTCCTATAAGCTACCAAAATGGTAGTTTTATGGATATTATACTACCAAAATGGTAATATGTCAAGTGAATAGGAGAGCATAATGAAAATTATTTTGGGGCAGAGATTAAGGGAATTACGCGAAGAAAAAGGGTTCACGCAAAAGGAACTTGCAAAAGAATTAAATATTCACAGCGTTACTTATTTGCATTATGAAAAGGAACAACGCGAACCGCCTTTAACTTTGCTCGCAAAGATTGCAAAATTTTACGACGTTTCCGTGGATTATTTGCTTGGACTTACTGATTATTAACAAAATCACTACGTTTTTTAAGAAATTTCAAAACGAGGG
>JAZUQM010000126.1:0-4059 GCA_045605705.1 Candidatus Scatosoma sp. | reverse complement strand
CACAGGAAGAATTCTTCCATACTTTCAACGAATTGTCGGCGCAAAATAAACAAATCGTCTTGACGTCCGACCGTCCGCCGAAAGAAATTGCAACCCTTGAAGAACGTTTGAGAACTCGTTTCGAAGGGGGCATGATCGCGGACATTCAACCACCCGACCCTGAAACCAAGCTTGCAATTTTGAAGAAAAAGGCTGGCGATAAGAAGTATATCATCTCCGAAGACGTGCTTGAATTTTTGGCAAGCGACTCCGGTCACGACGTAAGAACGCTCGAAGGCAGACTTACCAAAGTTATCTTTGCGAGCAAACTCCATGAAGAACCGATTACGTTGGAACTCGCGAAAAAAGCGCTTAACGAATCAGTGAACGAATCCTCCGAGCAAGAGGACGTGACCCCCGAAAAAATTCTTTCGGCGGTATGCGGTTACTTTAAGCAAAAACGCGAAGACTTGATTGGCAAAGGCAAAAAAGCAGATCTCGTCAAAGCGCGCCAAATCTGCGCATATCTCTTATGCGAAATGCTCTCCCTGCCCCTCGTTGCCGTTGGCAATATTCTCGGCGGCAGAGATCACACAACGATCATGTACGCGCGAGATAAAATGGAGAAACTCGCGTCCTTAAACGACCGCGTCGCCAAAGAAATCGACGACATTAAAAATATTGTGTTGAAAAAGTAATTTTTATCGTTTTGACGCGGCAACACGCCGCGTCAAAAACTTGCACAGGCATACCAGGTATTTAATCATGGCAAAAATCAACAATGAATTTATTGAATATACCGCAGAAGCGGTAGTCGTAGGCGCAGGGCATGCAGGTTGTGAAGCCGCCCTTGCCTTGGCGCGCACGGGCATCAAAACCGCCCTTCTGACCCTCAATCTCGACAGTATAGCATTCCTACCCTGCAACCCCTCGATTGGCGGTACGGCAAAAGGACACCTCGTTCGAGAGATTGACGCGCTCGGCGGTGAAATGGGGATTGTCGCAGACGATACCGCGCTCCAAATCCGCATGCTAAACGTCGGCAAAGGCGCAGCGGTGCAATCCCTGCGCGCGCAATCGGATAAAAACGCATATCACAGGGTCATGAAACAACGTTTGGAGAATACGGAGAATCTGCGTATTATCCAAGCTGAGGCGACGGAAATTCTCACCGAAAACGGCAAATGCACGGGCGTAAAGACCCACTACGGCGGTATTATCCCTTGTAAAGCGGTCATTCTTTGTACGGGCGTATATTTAAACGGCGAAACAATTACGGGACACGTAGTACAAAAATCAGGGCCAAACGGTTTTGCACCTGCAAATCATTTGACGGACAGCCTTATAAAACTCGGCTTCTCGGTACGCCGTTTTAAAACGGGTACGCCAGCAAGAGTGGACCGTCGCACGGTGGATTTTTCCAAGTGCGAAATCCAAAATGGGGATACGGATATCTATCCTTTCTCCTTTATGCACGACACTCCCCCCGAAAACAAGTTGCCGTGTTACCTTACCTACACAAACTTGACCACCCACAAAATCATCACGGATAATCTCGACAGATCCCCTCTTTACGACGGAACGATTCTTTCGACAGGTCCAAGATATTGTCCTTCCATTGAAACGAAAGTCGTCCGTTTTAAGGACAAAGAACGGCACCAGATCTTTATTGAACCGGAAGGCGCGGACACCTTCGAGATGTATGTGCAGGGCATGTCCACGTCTATGCCCCACGACGTGCAAAAAAAGATGTACGCTTCCGTTGCAGGGCTTGAAAACGCAGACATTATGCGTTACGGCTACGCAATCGAATACGACTGTATCGACACGCTCGACGTACTCCCCACGCTTGGGGGTAAAAAAGGAGAAGGGGTATATACGGCAGGACAAATCAACGGCACTTCGGGTTATGAAGAAGCCGCCGCGCAAGGACTTATGGCAGGTTTAAACGCTTCCTTAAAACTCCGCGGGCTTCCCCCCTTCGTTTTGCGCCGCGACGAGGCGTATATCGGCGTACTTATCGACGACCTCGTCACAAAAGGCACGGACGAGCCTTATAGAATGATGACTTCGAGAGCCGAACACCGCATTTGTTTACGGCAGGACAACGCCGATTTTAGGCTCACAGAAAAGGGCAAAGAAGTCGGACTTGTTACAGAAAAGCGGTACGAAAGATACCTTGCCCGCAAGGCAAAATATGAAGAATTATTAGCTTCGTTGCAGACACGGGTACCTCAAAAGGAAGTTGCGCCCTTCATTGCGCGCTATGGCTACGGCGAGCCGACAGGTGGCGTTTCCTATGCGGATATGATCAAGCGTTCGATCCCTTTAAAGGATATTATGGCGGAATATAACGTGTTCTATGAATATTCCAAAGATGTCCTGGAAACGGCGGAAATTACCGTCAAATACGAAGGATATTTAAAACAGGGTGTAGAGCTTATCGAAAAGGCGAAGCGGCTGGAAGACAAGCTTTTGCCTGCGGATATCGATTATACAGATATCAAAGGCTTGCGCTTGGAAGCACAGGAAAAACTCAACCGCATACGCCCCTTTAACTTAGGTCAAGCAGGCAGAATTTCAGGCGTCAATCCTGCGGATATTTCCGTACTTATGGTGTGGCTAGCCACAAGAAACTCTTAAAACTATGAAAAACCGGTCAACCCCTCTCGGGGTCGACCGGTTTAATTCTATACATTGGTAATAGATTAAAAAGGTTTTTATGTTTTAAGGTTTTTTAAGTTTTTTAAGTTTTTTGAGAATTTAGAGATTACGCTTCAACAGGTACAAACGTACCGTCTTCGTTCAAGGTGAACGAAAGGCCGGTGGTACCCATCATAGCTGCATACATAGCGTTAGCCGTGCCATTTTCGCCGGGCGTAACAGGCATCTGGATAGGCGTATCGCCGCTCATTGCGAACACGTAGCCATAACCAGCTTTAAGCGTCAAAACGTTGCCTTCAAGCTCATAGCTACCGGACATATAAAAGTCAGCCGTAACTCTGTCGGGATCCTGGGAGTCTACTGCGTTAACGGTGAGGATATAAGTATCTTCGTCAACGAGGTAGATATTTTTCCACTGGTTAACTTCTGCGGAGTTACCGAATTTAGCTTCTACGGAGTAAACTTTTACGCCGTTGTCTTCGCCGCCGCCAAGAACGGAATTGATAACGTCACAGGACGTGAAACAGAAAAGAGCCATTACAACGCCCAACAAAAGGACAAGAAATTTTTTCATGTTAGTATTCCTCCATCATATTATTTTCATTACCAATGATAAAAATTTATATCTTTGCGGACAAGCATCCACTCATTGCCCGCAGATATACGAGTTTGTAAAATCCTTAAAAATTATCTTTTGGATTTCTTTTTGCCGTTGCTTGCAAAAATCATAGCAACGCTACCAACAAATCCAACGATACCGACAACGCCCACCGCATAGATCGCCATTCTCCACCAAGGCGTTACGGGGACGATTCTACTCGAAGGAGAAATACCGTTCATTGCGTTGGAATTTGCAACCGTATAAAGGATACGGTGGGTCGCATTACGCATTGCCCAAGTAAGCTCTACGTCCTGTTCAGACTTCCATTTAAGGAGCTTATCCGACCAAGTACCAACGCCTTGCGCAGAGCAATCCCAAGAATCCGTACCAGCCAAAACGCCAAGCTTGATGTCGTACGTCTTACCGGTGTTGGAGTAGTCGGTCAAAGCGAACCCTCTCATGCCCCATTCACCGCGGAGAATGTTCGTCATCAAACCTTCGTGCGCACCCGTCCAAACAACGCCAACACGCCCGAAGGAGTTCATAACGTTCATGGCATCCCCTTCTACAACCGCGTGTTCAAACGGTTCAAGGTATACCTCACGCATGGTCTGTTCGTTTGCAAAGATGCTGTAACAACGGCAATTCGTTTCGCTGTCATTGAACGCAAAGTGTTTCAAATATACGTAAACGCCCTTACTCTGAATTCCCTTGGTTTCAGCCGCCGCAATCTTACCTGCCAAGAAGCCGTCTTCGGAGTAATATTCAAAGTTACGTCCCGAATAAGGGGAACGATGAGTGTTCATAGCAGGCCC
>JAZUQM010000125.1:0-6041 GCA_045605705.1 Candidatus Scatosoma sp. | reverse complement strand
CCGCTTGGCCTCCGACTTCGTCTAGTGCGACCGTCGCGCCCAAACGCTTATACGCCGCAACGTGGTCGGGATAACAGAACGCCATTGTAGGCGCAGTTCCCTTCCCAATTTCTTCTTCAAGACTTCCTTTGAGGTCGGAATATCCACCCTTGATCACGTGTTCAACGTGAATATTGGGATACATATCGTTAAACACCTCAAGGTGGCGATTGAGCACATCTTGCCTAGACTGCCCTAAAGTATGATAAAAGGTTACGGTAACCTCACTGCCGTCGTAGGGCACAACCTCTACTTCCATGTCGGTAAAATCAATTTTATCTTTTCCCTCGTCCGTAGTGGAAGAAGATTCGTCGCTTGAAGAAGAATGGTTAGAAGACCCCATCGAAGAATCTTCCACCGAAGATTCCGTAGAGGAGAAAAAGTGAGATAACGTATCCTCACAGCCCGCTACGGACACCATGCTTGTTGCCACTAAGAAAAAGGAAAGAATTTTTGAAACTATTTTTTTCATACGCAAACCTTTTAGCCTTTACTATATTCGTCTACAATGCGCTGCATCTCATCCAAACGCTTAATCATGTCTTGCGCTAAAACAAGATGGCATTTCGCGCGCGCCAAATTTTGGTCGGGGTAATGAATACGGAAATATTTATCGCCGTCCAGATAGTCGGTTAAAAATCTCGCCCCGCATTCTACCGTCATCGCCACCGCGCCAAGCGCGAGGGTCTGTTTTTCCATTTCCCAAAGCCTATCGCTGACCGTGCGAACAAACCCGCAAGCAAACGCCTTGTACTTATCCATATCCAAGCGCACTTTGGTTAAATCCTGCTCATCTTCAGCCCCTGTAGAGGCGATTACCCGAATTGCGTCGCCAAAATCGCAAGCAACAAGCCCTGGCATAACCGTATCCAAATCGATAACCGAAAGGTGTTTTCTCGTTTTTTCATCAAAGAGAACGTTGCTAGGCTTGGTATCGTTATGCGTAACCCGAAGCGGCAACGCACCTGCCGTTTGCAGCTTATAAAGCTTAGTTGCAATTTCCTCCAATTGCAAATAGCCTTTGATTAAATCCTCCGTATCCTCCGCCCTGCCTGCAAGATCTGCTTTAATCGCTTCTTTAAGAGCCTGAAAACGACGTACCGTATTATGGAAATGGGGAATAACAATATGTAAATCATTAACAGGATAATCGGCAAGATAAAGCTGGAACTCCCCAAAGGCAATCCCTGCCTCTTCCACGATATCCAAATCGTCCGTTTGTTCAAAGCTTATCGATTCGTCGATAAAACGGCAGCAACGCCAAAAGCTGCCGTCCTCCATAAAGGTATAATATTTTTCATCAGGGGTTTTAGAATAATGCAAAACGTTGCGCTTTGCCGTTGTTTGCTTTTGCTTGATCTTCGCGCGGATGTATTCGGTAACTGACGAAATATTATCCATAACGGCAATCGGGTCGCGGAATACGTACGTATTGACCTGCTGTAGGATATAATCCTTCATCTCCCCGTTACGCAAAAAGAACACCTGATAGGTCGTATTAATATGTCCGCTATTGATAACGTTAAAGGATTGATATTCTCCTTGAATTTGAAATTTTTCACATACTTGCCGTAAGAGTGCGTCCGTTGCCATAAGCCTTTATCCTTTCGTGAGATTACCCGTTAATTATACCATATTTCCCGCGACGTGTCAATAGCGTTCACAAAAAACGGGATAAAAAATACCACTTTACAAATACTGTTTCTATGCGTTACCTTGCTTGTTTTTGTTGCATGATTTCTATTGTCTTTACTGGATGCCACGTTGGCGTTAAAAAGCCGTTAAACGCGCCCCTACCCCCTGCCTTTGAAGACTATGTTGAGCCGTTGGAAGAGCGTCTCACCCCGCCAAAAAAAACGACTGAAAACGCATGGGAGCTTGGCGAGGATGATATTGCCTATATCGATAAAACGAGAAAGCTGATTGCCTTTTCCTTTGACGATGCGCCCTCTTCGACGTTGGAAAGTATTTTAGCCGTCTTTACAGCCTACAACGAGGAAAACCCCGATTGTATCGCCACGGCAAGCCTTTTTCTCAACGGCGGATTGATAGACGAAAACTCTTTACCCGTACTGTACACGGCGAATATGCTTGGATTCGAGCTTGCCAATCATACCCACTCTCATCTTGATATTACCACTTTATCCCAACAAAAATTAGCCGAAGAAATCGACCGTACGGACGACATTTTAAGCAAAATAGACGGGTATACGCGTCATCTTCTCCGCGCCCCGTTCGGGCGGGTCAGCCCCATTGTGAAAGAACATTCCCCCGCCCCGATTATCAATTGGACGATTGACACCCTTGACTGGACGAAAATAGGCGAAGACGCTATCTATGAAAGCGTTATATCCTCGTTATTTTCTGGCGCAATCGTGCTCATGCACGACGGATATCCCGCCACGGTAAGCGCGCTGAAACGGTTGCTCCCCGATTTGAAAGCACGCGGATATCAAGTTGTAAGCGTATCCGCGCTTGCTAAAGCGCACAATGTACCCTTAAAAATCGGGAGCGAGTATATCCGCTTACGAAAAAAAGAAGAGGCGAAACCTCTTCCTTAATCTAACGTTTTTTCAAAAAAAATTAACGACCTATTATGCCATTTTTCGCCGTTAAAACCTTTCGAGTTCTACTCTCGCCAGGTTAAAGCGCTTCTTGAATGTACATTTTGAAAAATTCGATGCAATCGTCCACCCAAGCGGAAACCTTAGGTACCTTGCCTTGAACGTCATTAATCTCTAACGCGCCTGTGGAAAGCCCGTGATGCCCTTGAGGATAGATGTGCAATTCATAGGCAATACCCTTCTCGGCAAGTGCCAACGCATAACGGATGGCATTGTCCGCGGGTACGGCACCGTCGGTTGCCGTTGCCCAAAGGAAAGCAGGCGGAGTATCCTCGCTGACTGCCTCGTTCAAATTCAAGGTCTTTAACAGCTCCTCCTTTGCCTCCTCGCTATAACCCTGCAAGAGATTCTCATAGGAGCCTTGGTGGCCGTGAATTTTGGAAATTACGGGATAACAAAGCCCCACCGCGGCGGGCTTACAATTGAGCGCAACCCTCGCTTTATTAAATACATGCGTATGCTCTACGGCAAGATTTCCCGCCAAATGTCCGCCAGCCGAGAACCCGACGACGAATACTTCCTTTTCGTTGACGTTAAACCGCTCGGCATTCTTTTTGACGTAATCTACCGCCGCCGCCAGCTCCAAAAGCTGTTCGGGATAGGAAACGCCGTCGCTTGCCACCAAATAGTCCAAAATAAACGCCTGAAAGCCCTTGGCAAAAAAGGCGGAGGCAACGGGTTCACCCTCGCGCTTGCTTACCATACCGTAGCCGCCGCCAGGTACGACGATGATCGCGGGACGTTTCCATTCCCTCGGGTTATCCCAAGGCATATCCATGGGCATGCAGGAAAGCTTCCCACCTTGCAAAAAGGGATATTCCTCCTTTAATGCTACCGTATACGCTTTCATTAGTGGAAAAATTCGTTATAAATCGCTTGAATACAAGCAGCGCAGTCCACACCCTCTACGCCAACAATGATATTGAGCTCGCTAGAACCCTGGTCAATCATATTGACGTTGATGCCTGCCTCGGAAAGCGCCTTGAAAAGTCGCGCGGAGGTACCTACGTTTTTCGCCATGCCGTGTCCAACCGTCGCCACGAGCGCGATATCTTCGTGCGCATAGATTTTATCGGGGTGTACCGCCTCCGTCATTTCGTCCATAAGGGTTTGCAAAATATTACCCTTTAAGAACTCGTTATCAATAACGAGGGACATGGTATCGATACCCGAGGGCAAATGCTCGAACGAAATGCCGTGCTTGCCGATAACCGCAAGCACCTTTTGTACGAACCCAACTTCCGAGTTCATCATAGATTTTTCAAGGGTAATCGAGGTGAAGCCTTTCTTCCCTGCAACGCCCGTTACAACCACCTCGCGCATGTCGCGGGTGGATTTTTTAACGATGTACGTACCCGCCTCTTCGGGACGGAAGGTGTTGCAAATACGAATGGGAATGCCTGCGCTTCTAACAGGGAAAATAGATTCGCTATGTAAAACGTTCGCACCCATATACGACAACTCGCGAAGTTCCTGATAGGTAAGCTCGGCAATCCATTTCGGGGAATCCACGATACGGGGATCGCAAGCGTAGAATCCGCTGACATCCGTCCAATTTTCATATAAAGACGCCATCACCGAGCGCGCCACGATAGAGCCGGAGATATCCCCGCCTCCGCGCGAAAAGGTTTTCACTTTCCCGTCCGCACCAAGCCCATAGAAGCCGGGTATAACCGCCCTTTCGAACTGTCCAAGCACCTTTGCGCCAAGCTCAAAGGTGATAGGGTCCAGCGTGCCGTTTTGATTAAAGCGAATAAACTCGGTTGCGTCCACGAAAGGAACTTCCAAAACCGCCGCCATAATACGTGCCGCAAAGAACTCGCCGCGAGAAGCGCAATAATCCCTGCCTGCCCCTGCAAGCATTTGTTGCTCTACCTCGTCCAAGCCCGCCTGTACGCCTACGTCTTTACCGATTTCGTTTTGCACGTTCAAAAAACGCACGCGGATTTTTTCGAAGGTTTGGCGGAAAGTTTCCATATCCCCCGCCTCCAGCGCATCCGAACACTTATACAAAAGATCGGTTACCTTAATATCCCCGCTAAAACGCTTACCGGGAGCGGAAACGACCACGTAGCGACGCTCCGCGTCCGAGCGGATAATATCCGCCGCTCTACAGATGATACGGCCGTCCGCCATGGACGTGCCGCCGAATTTACATACCTTGATACCCATAAAAACTCCTTTTATCAAACGTTGAAGGCAAGCACCACAAATACGGCAAGAAGCAAAGAAATGGCTTTAATCCAAAATTTAGACACAAAAACTTTTTTCAAAAATTGCCCGAATTTCATTATGATCTACTACCTCCGTATTTTTTCGTCGTTAACGGCATTTCTTGCCAATAGTAATCTTTAAGCGCGTCCATCAGCATATCGTAGTCCGCATAACGGGTTACGTTACCCTGCTTTACGATAGAGATAATACCCGTTTCCTCGGAAACGACAAGGGAGATGACGTTTGCCACCTCGGTAATACCGATCGCCGCGCGATGGCGCGTGCCGTACTCCTTAGGATAACTAGTCTTTTGCGTCAAAGGCAAGAAACAGCCCGCCGCCTGAATTTGGTGTCCGTGAATGACCATTGCACCGTCGTGCAAGGGCGCTTTGGGGAAGAAAATACCCTCGATAAGCTGTGTAGAAATCTTAGAATCGATCGTTACACCGCTTTGTAATACTTGCTTAGGCAAGCTCCCGCGCGAGAGTACGATAAGCGCACCGACGTTGTTTTTCGACATGTTTTGGAGCGCTTTTACAATGTTAGAAATACAACGCTCGGTATCCGCCTGAGAATGCACCTCTGTACCGCCGCCAAGAATTTTTTCCGCAATGCCGCCCTTTGAGGAATGTACGTCCCAAAAATATTTCTTGACCTCGGCATTGAAGATAATCAGCATAATCGCCGAAATCAAAACGACGTACAGGAAGAAAAATTGTCTTGTCATCAATTCCCCGTCAAAGACGTGCATGCATCCGCCCGCTATCAGCATGAACCAATACAAAATCATAAGCTTTGTTGCGTCGTTATCCCGTAATACCTTGGATACGAAGAAAATGAGGAAGAAAAACAATAACATTTCTACCGCATACAATACCTTGAATTCGGTAAAAAACGCGGCTATTTTTTCTCCTAAAGCGGCAAAATCCACCGCCGCAGCCAAAAGCCGTATCGCCATATAAGCCTCCTTTGTTGCTCGCCACCCGCACACGTACGCGCGCGAGATATCTACGTACTATATTATATAGAATTTATCTTGAAAAATAAAGTATTTTTCAGTATTTTTTATGAATTTACGAAAAATAACTTCGCCGTAACTGCCTTAAACGCCGAGGCGGGCGTCAATTCACCACATTTAATCGCACTGATAGCCCCGTATACCGC
>JAZUQM010000124.1:0-5907 GCA_045605705.1 Candidatus Scatosoma sp. | reverse complement strand
TATTTTTTTGGTGGAGACAAAGGGACTTGCGCCTTTAGCGTCGCGCCCCGCTCCGACGTTATCAACGTCGTCCTTTGCCGTCTATTTTACCATGATCCAACCACCGTAAGGCAAAGCGTATTGCTCCCGCAAAACGGCTATATCAAATGCAAAAACAACGGAAAGAAAACTCGACAGTACTCCATTGACATTAAGGATTTATTTACATACATAGACACAGCAGAAACCCTATGCCTGCCCTGCGGTATCTTTTCCAGCCGACAATCAGTTGACCCCGTATTTCCCTTGCCACCACCTGCCAATTTCTCGCAATGGTTGGAAAATGAATGGCTTTCCATGAACGACTTGCTACGCTTAGACGAAGTCGCCGTGATAACGGGCTACGCCTTATCGAGCGTACAAAAATGGACTTATAAAAAGAAACTGAAATGTCTATGGGCGCAAGCAAAAGTTCTCACCACCAAAGAATGGCTTATCGAATTTGTCGTCAACCACGGACACCATATTATCCGCAAATCCGACGTCCACCTACGCCTATTACAAAAATATTATTCTAAATAATAAAGCAAAGCATCTGCAAAGCTCTCGCTCCGCAGATGCTTTTTTATTAAAATCCCTATACCATGTCCGTGATGAACGGCTATATATAGCACGATTCTATAATAATTTTTAGCCTTTACGCTTGTTCTTTTTGGTTATTAAAAATAACTACAATCGTAGAATTTTTAACATTAACAACAGTTTCTGTTTTACACCACGGACAAAACAAAGGGAAATTTTCCATTTTTGTCTGTTCATATACTTTTACTCTTGTCTTTTTATTGCACTTAGGACAATACAGCCATTTACCTTCATCCATATTTATTCAACATTACTCCATAGGTGTTTCTTTTATTCACTTCGTTGCATTCCCATCAGCCAATGATTACTGCTTTGTATGAGCAGCTCCACGCGGTCTTTCTTCCACCGCAATTTTATAATTCTCCTTGTTAAATCGTATTGCTTTTGTGATTTTTATCTTTTTACATTATAGGCAGAGGTGGATTCGAAGCAAAGCAGTCTTTCTCAAACCCTTTATTTTAAAGGTTTTCAAAGTTCTGTCACATCGCCGTCCCAAAGAACGTTATTTGTTATCGAGCGATTACATTTGTTTCAGTATTATCATATAGCTATTTTCACAACAACTTTAATCGAGATAACACTTCTGTATTTGTCCCATAGAAAATATCATATTTGCCTGAAATAAGTTTACAGAAAAGTTCGAATCGTTCCCACGTAATGTCATCCATTACATCAAATTCATAAGCATGCCCCCAGATATAAAACAATTGAGGTTTATCCGATTCCAACGCAATAAACTTTTCTGCAAGTTCAAACATTTTGTCTGGCTCACAGATATAGACCGAAGGATTTAATCGATGCAAGTTTTTAGGCAAGTCAAAAGAAAAAGTAGAAGTAATCGTGCGTGCATATTTTACTCCTGTTTGCTTTTTAATAATTGAAGCTACCCTGTCATCATTATTTACTCCACCGCAAGGATAAGCCATACCAACGACCTCATACCCAACCAAACGAGAAAGCTGCTTTCTGTCTTCCTCTACCTGATAAGCAACCGTAACATCGTCTTCGCCTGTTAAATTAGGGTGCGTTAAAGTATGCACGGCAACCTCGTGTCCTGCATAGATTTCTTTTACTTCCAACGGCGATACCTTCGTATGGTTTAAGTATTTCCCGTTAAATTCCCACCCCCCTTTCAATCCAAGCAAAGAAGAATTCAGGTTAAAGGTTGCTTTTAAACCGTATTTATTAAGCAGTTCAATCAAACGCTTATCCTGCGTTACACCGTCGTCAAAACTAAATGTTACATATTTCATCATTTTTCCTTCCTTTTCATTTCGTTGTAAAATCTATTCCAAGCAACGTTTGCAAAATTACCTGCGCGTAAATACGAACGCAAAAATCCGTAGGATGGTTTACACTGTTTGCAAGCCAATCACGAATAGGCTTGCCCGTCTTTTCCATATCAAAAATCAACGACGTTACCCTTGCAAGACTCACCCTCGTATATTCTTGCTGAATTTCAAGCAAAGAATTCTCAAAAATTTCTTGATTTTTGCGCCAACCTTTACATTGACAATTTGGAAGCATAGGCGCGACTAGTAAAACATTTCCTTGGGGGTTAATCTCAAAATATTTATCCATCATTGCTTGTATAGAGCTTCTATAATCCTCTTCAGGCGTATGCGCGTCGTTCATACCAAAAGCCAACACAAGCAAATCGGCATCCTTGCAATGGCATAATACCTTTTCATCAAAAGCATCTTCGCCGTTTTTTGCCGACCAACCGCCCACCGCTTGATTTTCAACCATAATATCCGCGTCAAATTTTTCCGCCAAATAATCGGAAACCAAACGATACCACGGGGGCAGGTATGGATTGATCATACCGCCATACTCCGTTCCCGAGGCATTGCAACCTACGGTAATCGAATCCCCATAAAACACTACTTTTGCCTTTCTATTCTCTTGTAACGCTTGGATAAACGGCTTGGCTTTTTCGTCCTGTGCAGGAATAAATCCCTGCCATCTTTCATCCGTCTGATAGCTTACAGCCAAATAATTTTGAACGCCTTTCGCGCCCTCCGCAAAGAAAATATATCTTTGTTCATGGAAAATCATTTTTTCTTTTTCAGGCGCAAGTTCTAAAATAATGGGCGCTGTTTTTTCCTTCAGAAAATATTCATCCACACTAAAAAATGGCAAACCGCCGTCCTTAATACGTTTTATTCCTTTGGGCGTAAGCAAATAGTCTTTGCCTTCTTGGTAAGTTTTTTCAAGGTGAATATCTCGCACGACCACCCGTCCTTTTTTCGGCGAAAGAAGAAATTGCATTTCCCCTTCTTCACCGATTACGACGCCCGTTTCATCATATATGGTTTGGGTATCCCAAATAGGCTGTAAATATTTATTTTGGTGCTCTTTTTTATATTTATCCACGATTTCCATTGTTTTGCCCCATCATCAAAGATTATTCATAGTAATCTCATTACGATAACAATCCATTGAAAGCTTTCTACCTTCGGCAAAAACCAGGATAGGTTCTTCCAATTCTTCAATCATTTCAAGATGTCCGTTTATGTAATCCTTCACTTGTTGTGCGCACGCCTTGATACGAGCAGCCAAACCGCCCAAACGTATTTCCTGCACTTCCCACCCAAACGCTTTATTTTCACGATGCCACAAAGCATAAAACGCATCACGAAAATCTTGCAGACTTTTCAGCGTTTGCTCATAATCCGCTACCAATCTCGACATTTCGTTTTTATCCCCCGATTGATAAGCTTTGCGAGTACGAATACCTAAATACGCCTTTGTGTCCAAGCAAATGCACAAGCGTTCCATCATCTCGAATAAATAGGCAAACTCCCCGACATTACTTTTTAAGACATTAAAACGCTTGGCGTAATCGCCGAAAGGAATTTCCTGCCACTTGGCAAGTTCGACATCGTACTGCCCATTAAAGCAATCGTTATAAAGCAACGCTTTACAAGGATTTTCCACCGTTTCCCCTGAAGGGTTGTCAATGTACCAATTTATCGTTTCCAAAGCAGACAAATCATCAAACGACATACCCATGTCCGTGTTGAACGTTTCTTTTATCCTGTCGATATCAAACTCGCCGCCGGCATATTTACGAATCGCATACAAAGCTGGAAGCACAGAAAAGTACGAACATTCTTTCCCATCGTCGCCCCACATCGTAATGATTACGTTTTTTATATCGTGTTCGCGCACACTTTGCATTGCAGGTTTCATACGGCGAAGAGAATAAGTGTTAAACGGAGCAAAGCCGTGCCACGTCCATACGCCGCCCGCAAACCAAACTTTTCTATCAAACTCTTTATGCGCAAGCAACATACCGTCGTACGTCGTTTTTTCCAAATTGTAATAATCCCAATATACAAGCTCAATGCTTTCGGGAACGGTATTTCGTGTCGCCTTAGAAATGTGGGCGTCCTTTACATAATACTCCCCTTTGTTTTCCAAACGGAAAAACATATCGCTCCACATATTCGGCTTAAAGCCATACTTCTCGGCAATTTCCACCACTTTATTCAGATGCTTAACAAGCAATTCTTCACGGTTACAAAAACCGTGTTTATCCAAATATCTACCCAACCCGACAAGATGTGCTTCGTCCATACCGATATTAATAATACGCGACGAAAAACATTCCGCCATAGTTGCAAATATCTTTTCAATCAACGCGTATGTTTTCGGTTCATCAATTAAAAGAATATCGTTCACATCTACGATATCCGAATATTGCGGTCTTCTCACCAACGCAGTGAAATGCGCCAAAGTTTGAATACAAGGAAATGCTTCCATCCCCAAAGATACGGCATAGCGATCAATTTCTTTCAACTCTTCCTGCGTATATCTTCCGCGCTGGTAGCCGAAATAAGGCTCGCCGTTAATTTCAAAGGTGTCTTCCATATATATGCCAATGCAATTATACCCCATCTTCTGAAGATAGACCATAAACTTTTTCATTTGTTCTACGCGCATAACGCCGTTGCGCGAACAGTCAATCATGACGCCAAAGCGTTCAAAGTCTTTCATAACGTTTCAATCTCCAAGAATACGGCTTGATTCCCCCTAGGGAAACGAACGTTTAATATCTCGTTGGTGTTTTCTATTTCTACATCCGTTGCACTAGGATACCCAACGGAAACACTCTTAATTCCTTCCTTGATAGGCACTTGGACGCAAGACGCTTTTTCCAAGCACCAAACGGCAAGATAAATTTTCTTATTCGACACAAAGCCTGCAACGACCTGCTTTTCCCCAAAACGAGTAAATCCGTTCGGGAAATACGGTACCGCCATCTTTTTCGCTTCCGTTAAGGAATTGTAATACGACACGCCTTCCGTGACTAATTTTAATTGTTCATCCGTCATCAGTTCTAAATGGCTTGCCAAATGCATTCGACCAAGGAAGCTGTTAACCATATTCAAGACGATTTTATCTGCCGAAATATTTTCTTTAGCCCATTCCGCCGTATAACGGAAGCCTAAATCGATACAACCGCCACTTGCGACAGGATAACTCCACACCGCCGCCTGTTCGGGGATTACCGCCGACAAAATATTCCCTGCTATGTACGGATATTTCAAATAATCCGTTTGATCGGACGTGGAAACAAGCGCAAAATGGGAAAGCGTTTGATAATCCATACGCATACCGCCAGAAGAACAGGTTTCAAATAAAACCTGCGGGAAACGAGCGTGCATTTCGTCAATCCAAGACAAATACGCGTTTGCCGCTTGTTCCAAGCCTTCCCCGGCACAAAATGCCATATAATCCGTTCCTACGCCGCAATCCTCGTTATAATCCATCTTGATATAATCAGCGCCGTAATCCTCCACCATTCTGCGAATCGTTTCCGACATATAATCGCGCACTTTTTGATTTCTATAATCCAAGAAATAACGATTCATTACGGCGATTTTTTTGCCGTTTCTTTGTAAGAAACAATCATCGTCGTAATAATCCAACATTTCTTGACACTTCACCCCAATAATTTCAGGTTCGATCCAAAGCCCTGCTTTCATACCAAGCGAACGAATAAAATCAGTCGTCTTTCTTACACCTTCAGGGAAACGAGCCTTGCTTTCCTTCCATTGTCCCACATAAGGATACACACAGCAGCCTGGTTCTTCGTTGTGCCAACCGCAGTCAATTACGTAATATTCTATCCCTGTTTTTGCTACAATCGGCGCAACCTACGCCGTCTGCTCCGCCGTAGGACTATCCCACGACAAATGCATATATTCATTAAAGATGGGGGGCAGGGTTGCGTCTACGCCCGTTTTTTTGCTGATTTGGCGGCGGTATTTAAGTCGG
>JAZUQM010000123.1:0-2028 GCA_045605705.1 Candidatus Scatosoma sp. | reverse complement strand
AGGTATTGATAAAATCCTTTGGAGATTTGGATTTTTCGCAGGCTATTCAAGATACGGTTGCGCCACAGCTTTTCGTGGACGTAGACGAATCGAAGG
Source organism: Candidatus Scatosoma sp. (assembly GCA_045605705.1). Classification (GTDB taxonomy): domain Bacteria; phylum Bacillota; class Clostridia; order Christensenellales; family Borkfalkiaceae; genus Scatosoma. The sequence continues at coordinate 1,932 of JAZUQM010000123.1, read as the reverse complement.
GGTTGCCGATTGCGGAAGTGGGAAAAGACTTTCCGATTTTTTCGTTTACCGCAAAAGACGCGCTTGACGCGCAGTTGAAAACGAACGTTTTCGTTTATTACGTTGACGGACGTGGGCAAAAGCTTACCGTGGAAAACAATGGAAGAAGCTTTTTTGCAAAATATGCGGGAGAGTATCAAATCGTTTATCGTGCAGAGGACTATTCGGGGAACGTGACGGAAAAAGTCTTTGAAATTCGCGCGCAGGAAACGATACCGAATATTTACGTTGCGATTGAAGAGCCGTTTATGGAAGCGGCGGCGTATCAAACGATTTCCATTCCAACGGCATCGCAGATGTATGCGTTCGGGGGCTGCGGGGATTTAAAGGTGGAACGCGCCGTTTACGCTCCCAACAATCAAAAAGTGGAAGCACAAGATACCTTGCAGCTTGCCATGCTTGGTGAGTATAAGGTTGTTTATACTGTAAGAGATTACTTGGATAACGTTGGTTACGGGGTTATAACCGTACGTTCAATCCCCGTAGAAAAACCGAGTTTTATCGTGGAGCCTTCGCTTAATAGCGTTTTGATTAAGGGCTTTACCTACGATTTGCCTATTCCATTCGTGATAGAAACGATAAACGGACAAATTTTGCAAGTGCCTTATAAGGTTTACGTGAACGATAAGCTCGTGGAAAATTCTTTTGTAGCGCAGGGCGAGTCGATGGAAATACGCTACGTCGCGGAAGGTGAGTCGGGCGTTTCTGAATGGGAACAAACCGTTTCTGTTGTAGATACCGAATATGGGAAATACAAGAGTAAGTATTTTCATACCGAAGGCGATGTGCAAATTCTCGACGAAAAGACGTGCGTAAATCTTCTTTTTAGCGAGGATTGCAGCGCGGAGTTCATCACTCCTTTGTGCTCGCAAGATTTCCGCTTGACGCTTTCATGTGCAGTGGAAAAGACGAACTTTAACGCAATGGTTATTACTTTGACGGATGCGGTGAATTCCAACCTTTCCGTTTCCTTACGGCTTTTTTATAGCAAGGAGGAGAATTCGTGGTTTATACAGTTAAACAATAGTATAAACAGATTTCTTTACGCAACAAGCAAGGATATTTTGACCTTTGCGTTGACAAGCGATACCAAGGGAATTATAGATACCAGCGGCAGTGTGCTTACGACGATTTCTGCGTATGATAACGGAAACGCGTTTGAAGGATTTTCCGAAACGATTTATTTGGGTATTTTCTTTGAAGGCGTAGAAGAAGAATCTTCCATTTCTATAACGCAAATTTGCAATCAGCCTATGGGTTATAACAAGAGTAGTCTTGATAAAGCTTTGGACGAGGTAAAACCGATTATTCTATTAGACGAAGCGTTTATATTGCGTCAAAAATTAGGGACGCAGGCAAAAATTCCTACGGCAAAAGCATACGACGTGCTTGGGCAAATTCAAGAGTTTTCTGTGAGTGTAGAAACTCCTTCCGGGCAAATTCTTGGCGGCGGCGACGCGAGAGAGGCTCTCACCTTTACTTTGGATAAAGCGGGGTACTATTTGGTGACGTATTACGCAAAGGATGCGAACGGCAATAAGACGAGCCTTCCTTATACTATTTTTGTGCGTGACGAAATGGCACCTACGTTGGAAGTAAAGGATAATTTGAAAAAGGAATATCAGGTTGGCAGCACAATTAAAATTCCTTCTTATACGGCAAAAGATAACGGGGAAAATTGTTACGTTCAGGTAACCGTGATTTTGCCGAACAACGAAATGCGTTTGCTTGAATATAACGAAAACGGAAAAATCACTTCTTTGTTGTCAAAGGAGAACGAGCTTTATGAAAACGCCTTTAAAGCTGGCGATAATGCATTTGTGGCGCTGCAAAAAGGACGTTACGTTTTGCGTATCGTGGCGTACGACGAGTATTATAATACTACCGTAAAAG
>JAZUQM010000122.1:0-4845 GCA_045605705.1 Candidatus Scatosoma sp. | reverse complement strand
AATCGTATAGGGTATCCTCATCCGGCATTTCCTGCCGGACGTAGGAAATGACCTCATCGTGGGTGTGCGTATCGTCGCAGCAGTCCACGCAATAACGGTTGTCCATGTAAATCCTCCTAACATATGAATAATTGTTCATATGTTCATATGTTATTCGTGAAAAACAATAAAACGGAAGAGGAGAGTTTGAACGATGGAAAGCATGTATTTGGATAAAGAGCAGGAGTATAAAGTTAGTGTGCAACGCGCGAAAGAGGAAATTCTTTCGAGGGCGGACATTGAAAAGGTGGCTAATATTTTCCAAATTCTTGCCGATGGCAATCGCTTAAAAATCGTGTTGGCGCTCTTGAAGGGCTCCATGTGCGTATTGCATTTGGCGGAGGTTTGCGAGTGTACGCAAAGCGGAGTCAGCCATCAGCTCCGCATATTGCGCAATAACGGCATTGTAAAAGGCAAGCGTTTTGGCAGATTTATGGAATATTCCATTGCCGACGGGCATATTCGTGAAATCGTAGAGATGGGCGTGGCGCACTTGGCATGCGCACGCTAAAAAGGGGGACGCTGTGGAGAATAAGACGGTTTTGCGCATAGAAAACCTCGACTGTCCCGTTTGCGCGGAGGCATTGCAAAGCGATTTGCAAAAAATCAAGGGAGTGCAGTTCGTTTCCGTAGATTATATTACGCAAACGATAACCTTGGAAGCGGATAATGAGGAAGTAATTGCGCGCGTAATCAAAAAAACGGAAAAATTTGAGCAAGTTCGTGTCTTGGACGGGGGCAGGTATGAGTCGAAAAAGCAAACCAAGCGCAAAGAGTGGCTGCTTATCGCTCTTTCCGCGCTCTTTTTGACGGGCGGTTTGCTATTAGAGAACTTAGTTGTAGGTAGGCTCGCTCTTGTGCTTTGCTACGTACTATATGCGTTGGCGTATCTTGCCGTTGGGTATCCTGTGCTCTTATCCACTGCAAAAAATCTTATAAAAGGCAGGGTGTTTGACGAAAACTTTCTCATGACGGTGGCGTCGATCGGGGCAATCGTAATCGGGGAAACGAGCGAGGGTGTGCTCGTCATGCTCTTGTATCAACTTGGCGAATTGTTGCAATCGATTGCGGTCGGCTCTTCCCGTCAATCGGTAGCGAAGCTCATGGACCTAAAGAGTGAAACTGCCACCCTACTTACGGACGGCGAACAGAAAATCGTCGCACCTGAAGAATTAAAGGTTGGAGATATCTTACTTGTCAAGGCGGGGGAGAAGACGCCTGTAGACGGCGTGCTCCTTAGTGAAAGCGCGGTTTTGGACACCAAATCCTTAACGGGCGAGGCAGAGCTTCGAACTTTGAAAAAAGGCGAGGAATTGCTTTCGGGCTGTATCAACGCGGGGGGCGTGTACGAGATGAAAGTCGTGCGCCCGTATGAAGACAGTGCGGTTGGCAGGATTTTGGACTTGGTGGAAAACGCCTCCGCGGGGAAGGCGAAGCCCGAAAAGTTTATCAGTAAATTTGCGCGCGTCTATACCCCTATCGTGTGCTGTTTGGCGATTGCAATGGCGATTTTGATGCCTCTTGCAAGCAGTTTGCTTGCAGGTGAGGGTTGGGGTTTTTTAGGCTTGGAGCGTTGGGTTCAGTCGGCGTTGACTTTTTTAGTTATCTCCTGTCCGTGCGCGCTGGTCATTTCCGTGCCCCTTACCTATTTTTCGGGTATAGGCGTTTGCGCGAAAGCGGGCATACTCGTCAAGGGAGCAACCTATTTGGACGTGCTTGCAAAGGCAAATATCGTTGCGTTTGACAAAACGGGCACTTTAACGGAAGGGAATTTCGCCGTTTGTTCGATTACGCCTGCGGACGGGGTGGAAGAAATAGAGCTGCTTTCTATTGCAACCGCTATGGAACGTGCCTCCTCTCACCCGATTGCAAAGGCATTTTTAGGTTACGATACCGAATGCATGGCTGAGGACGTTATCGAGCGTGCGGGTAGTGGACTCATAGGAAAAATCAATGGATGCACGGTGCTTATAGGGACAGAGAAATTACTTCGCGAAAACCGCGTATCCGTATACCCTGTAAAAAGCGCGTACACCGTATTATACGTAGCCGTGGACGGACAATATTTGGGCTCCATTGAAGTGGGGGATAAGCTCCGTGTGGAAACGAAAACGGCGTTGGAAGGCTTGAGCGCGCAGGGAATTTCCCGCCTTGTCATGTTGACGGGGGACGGAGCGCAGCGTGCGTGGAAAATAGCCAACGAGGCAGGCATATACGAGGTGAATGCACAGCTTTTACCCGATCAAAAGCTTGTTCGCGCGGAAGAACTAAAGGGACAGGGCAAACTTATATACGTTGGGGACGGCGTGAACGACGCGCCCGTAATGGCGGCGGCGGATTGTTCCGTTTCGATGGGTAAGCTTGGCAGTGCGGCTGCAGTAGAGGCATCCGACCTCGTGCTGATTGCGGACGATTTACGCGCGTTACCTAAGGCAATAAAAATAGCGCGAAAAACCCGCGCGATCGTAATGCAGAACATTGTATTTTCCCTTGCAATAAAACTTGGGTTTATGGGGCTTGGAGCCTTTGGCGTATTGCCTTTATGGCTTGCCGTTTTTGCGGACGTGGGCGTTATGCTTTTGGCGGTACTGAATAGCTTTCGGGTGCGGTATATGAAATAGGAGGAAGATATGCAAGAAATTCAAAAGAAAAAACTGGTGGTTGCTACAGATAACGCGCATAAATTGCGTGAAATTGCGGAAATTTTTACGCAGTATGAAGTAATATCGCAAAAACAAATGGGGTTTAACGAGGACGTGGAAGAAACAGGTTCAACCTTTCGGGAAAACGCCCTGATTAAAGCGCGGGCGGCATCGAAGGCGCTTGGAGAAAGCGTGCTTGCGGATGATAGCGGGCTTTGCGTAGACGCGCTTGGCGGCGCCCCCGGGGTGTATAGTGCAAGGTACTGCGGGCACCATGGCTCTGATGCGGAAAACCGTGCTACCCTCTTAACGAATATGCGTGGCGTCGAAAATCGCAGGGCATACTTTATCAGTGCAATTGCCATCGTTACCCCAAGCGGGGAAGAGCTTGTTGCTGAGGGGCGCACCTACGGGACCATCCTCTTAGAGGAGAGGGGGGCGGGCGGCTTCGGTTACGATTCCCTATTTTTCAGCGACGATTTGCAAAAGTCTTTCGGGGAGGCTTCGGCGGAGGAGAAGAACGCCGTTTCTCATCGTTTCCGTGCTTTGCAAGCCATGCTTGAAATCTTGAAAGAGAGGGGGCAGGTATGAAAACAATCATCGTTATTTCCGATTCTCACGGGAACCTGAGGGGCATGGAAAAGCTGCTGCCCAAAATTGCGGAAAACGATATGGTTATTCATCTTGGGGATGGAGCAGCGGACATGCGGACAGTGCGCAGTCAATATCCCGATAAGGTATACGCCTGCGCAGGGAATTGCGATTTTTTCTCTCCCCTGCCCATGGATGGGGAATTAGAGGTGGAGCAGGTGAAAATTTATTACTGCCACGGTCATAAGTACAGCGTGAAATCGGGGTTGGATTTGTTGGCTAAGGAGGCGAAACGCCGTGGGTGTGAAATCGCCCTTTACGGGCATACGCACGAAGCGAAAATTTCCGTTGTTGACGGCGTAACGTTGATTAACCCCGGCTCTATGCATTATTCTCTTCCATATTGCTATTTGGTGGTAAACAAAGATAAGTTTACGCCTGTGCTCGTTGGAGAGTAAACAAACCCCTCGCTGATAAGCGAGGGGTTTTATTTTTATTCGTGGATTTCCAAGCTATAGGAAACCTCCTTGGAGCTGGCGGGCGGGATATGATGCATATCCGCTTTGCATTCAAGCTCGTCTATCAAGCCGTTGGAGGCGGGCAGCGCGCCCCAAGGCTCCAAACAAACGAACGGCGCGTCCGTTTTTACGGGGTGCCAAAAACCTATGTACTTAAAGTCTGCGTAGCGCAAGGTTACAAAGCGCGGGTCCTTAGTTGATTTTAAGGACACGGCGCGGGAGGTATTGCTTAAAATTAACGCGTCGTTGTCGAAGAGGTCGTGTCGCAAAGGGAGCCTTTTGCCCTCTTGCAAGGGATAGGGTGTGCGCTTATCCGCCATATACGGTTGGCCATCGGCAAGCAAGTGTTGTTGGATCCTCGTGTCCTCGCTAAATTCTAAATAACAATCCTCAAAAGAACCCTCGCCCCAAGGCGCGTTGATGCCGGGGTGTCCACCGAAAGTACAAATCATGGTTTTGTCGTCCATATTGGTGGCTTTATAGCGCACGGTCAGCGTTTTTTTATTTAATTGAAAAATCACGCGAAATTGAAAACGGAAAGGGTACTCCTTCAAGCTTTCCTCGTCCTCGCTAAAGAGAAGCACGAGGCGGGTAGCCGAGCGTTCTTCTACGCGGAAAAGTGCATACCTTGCAAGCCCGTGCGTGCGAGAGGGATAAGTTTTGCCTTGGTAGGTGTAATTGCCTTGATACATTCTGCCGATAAAAGGGAAAAGGTTGTATGCTCTGCCCGTCCAGTAAGCAGGGTTGCCCTGCCAAAGATATTCCGTATCCGTATCCTTGGAATAGAGGGAGTATAACTGTGCGCCCGCGGTGTCGACGGACGCTTTCACGTATTTGTTTTCAATGGTAAAAATCATAACGACCTCCTTGTGGAACAGTATAGCATACATTTACGGATTTGTAAAGAGGGAAAGTAAAAAAGACTGCTAAAAAGCAGTCTTTTTTTGGCGACCCAAAACGGGCTCGAACCGTCGACCTCCAGCGTGACAGGCTGGCGCTCTAACCAACTGAGCTATTGGGCCAAAGTCGGATCGTAGCCAAGTCGTTCTGTGAGC
>JAZUQM010000121.1:0-8215 GCA_045605705.1 Candidatus Scatosoma sp. | reverse complement strand
AGTATGCTGCCTACTCGGCACAAGGAGAATAGTAGGAAAGAAAACAATCGTCGCATTGAAACCACTTGCGTACAGGGCGGTTATACCCCCGGCAACGGCGAACCCCGTCAAGTACCCATCATTCAAAGCACTACCTTCAAATACGCCACCAGCGAGGACATGGGCAAGCTCTTCGACTTGGAAGCGAGCGGCTATTTCTATTCCCGTTTACAAAACCCTACCTGCGATACCGTCGCGGCAAAAATTTGCGCTTTGGAAGGCGGGTCGGCGGCTATGCTCCTTTCCTCGGGACAAGCGGCGAGCTTTTTCTCTATCTTTAATATCGCGGGCGTAGGCGACCACGTCGTTTGCTCTTCGGCAATCTATGGCGGGACCTTCAACCTCTTCTCCGTTACCATGAAGAGAATGGGTATCGAATTTACCTTCGTTGCCCCCGATTGTTCTAACGAGGAATTGAACGCGGCATTTAGACCCAACACCAAGGCAGTGTTCGGGGAAACGATTGCCAACCCCGCCCTTGCAGTGCTTGATATCGAACGTTTTGCTTCCGCTGCACACGCACACGGCGTCCCCCTTATCATCGATAACACCTTTGCTACCCCCGTTAACTGCCGTCCTTTTGAATTTGGCGCGGATATCGTCATCCACTCCACCACGAAATACATGGACGGGCATGGCGTTGCGGTAGGCGGCTGTATCGACGATTCGGGTAAGTTCGACTGGACGGCGCACGCAGACAAGTTCCCCGGACTTTGCACCCCCGATGCAAGCTACCACGGCATTACCTACACCGAAAAATTCGGGCTTGAGGGCGCGTATATTACCAAGGCTACGGCGCAACTCATGCGCGATTTCGGTTGTACGCAATCCCCGCAAAGCGCGTTCTACCTCAACCTCGGCTTGGAAAGTTTGCATCTTAGAATGGAGCGCCATTGCTTGAACGGACAAAAGGTTGCCGAATATCTTGAAAATAACGATAAAATCGGTTGGGTAAACTATCCCGGTCTGAAGTCGAATAAATACTATGAATTAGCGCAAAAATATATGCCGAAGGGCACTTGTGGCGTCGTAAGCTTTGGCGTTAAGGGCGGAAGAGCCGCTGCCGAAAAATTCATGAAGGCGTTAAAGCTTATCGCTATCGAAACGCACGTTGCGGACGCGCGCAGCTGTTGCCTGCATCCCGCAAACGCTACCCATAGACAAATGACGGAAGAAGAACTTACCGCGGCGGGTATCCCCGGCGATTTGATTCGTCTTTCCTGCGGTATCGAGCACTACCAAGACCTCATCGACGATATCCAACAAGCGCTTAACACTTTATAATTAACTCTCGCTAGGTTACCATTATGCCCATTAAAGTACCCAACAACTTACCTGCGGTAAAAACACTGGAAAGCGAAAACATCTTCGTGATGACGGAGAAACGCGCAATCACGCAGGATATCCGTCCTTTGCGGATATTAATACTCAACCTCATGCCCAAAAAGATTGAAACGGAAACGCAGTTTGCCCGTCTTTTGGGCAATTCCCCTTTGCAGGTGGAAATGGAGCTGATCCATACCAAATCCCATCAATCGAAAAACGTTGCCGAGGAGCATTTGCTTGCATTCTATAAAACCTTCGACGACGTAAAAGCACAAAACTTCGACGGCATGATTATCACGGGCGCGCCCGTAGAACACATGCCCTTTGAGGAGGTAGAGTATTGGCAGGAGCTTACGGAGATTATGGAATGGAGCAAAACGCACGTCCATAGCACTTTCCACGTATGCTGGGGCGCGCAGGCAGGCTTATATTACCACTACGGCATACAAAAGCATGACGTTCCCGCGAAAATGTTCGGCGTATTCCCCCACGAGGTCGAGTACAAAAACTCTATGCTTTTCCGTGGCTTTGACGACGTCTTTATGGTGCCTCAATCTAGACATACCACCGTCCTTAGAGAGGATATCGAAAAACACAAGGGTTTGAAAATTCTTGCCTCGTCTAAGCGCACGGGCGTGTACGCGGTATCCACCAAAAACGGACGGCAAATCTTTATTACAGGCCACTCGGAATATGACGCGGATACTCTTAAAAACGAGTATCTTCGCGACCTTTCGCAAGGCAAGCCCATTGAGATCCCCGAAAACTATTTCTTGGACAACGACCCCCAAAAGCAACCTATCGTGTCTTGGCGCGGACACGCACACCTGCTCTTTTCCAACTGGTTAAACTACTTCGTGTACCAAAGCACCCCTTACGATATCCAACAGGTTGCTCCGTAAACGCATACCTGCCATGGAGGTTTTATGAAAAAAACACTCGTTTTATCCTTATGTGCCCTTTTCGCGTTCAGCGCAACGGGCTGTACTTTTCGCGAGAAAAAAATCTCCTCTAACGAGCTTTCTAAAAATTACACTCGCACGGCAAAGGTAACCGCGCCGATTGGGGATACTTTCGAAAAGGGTATGGGCGATTTCGCTTTTACCCTGTTCAAAAATACGTTAACGAAAGAAGGCAGCGTAAAGCCTAACGAGCTCGTTTCCCCCATCTCTGCGGCAATGTGCTTAGGGCTGCTGAATAACGGTGCGCGCGGGAACACACAAGCGCAAATCTGCAATCTCTTCGGCATGACGACGACGCAGCTCAATCAAGGTTTTTACGAGTACGCCTCTTCCCTGTATAGCGGAAAAAACTGCAGGGTAGAAATCGCAAACTCCATTTGGATGAAAGAGCAGTCCTTGCAAGTAGAGCCCGACTTCCTGCAGGCAAACGCCGACTGGTACGGCGCGCAGGCGTACGCCTCTCCCTTTGACGAAACGACCTTAACGGACATTAATAACTGGTGCTATAACCATACCAAGGGTAAGATTAAAAAGATTTTGGACGAAATCTCCCCTTACGACGTGATGTACCTCATCAACACCCTCGATTTCGACGCAAAATGGGCTTACCCCTACGAACGCGAGGCAATCGAGCAAGGCGTTTTCTTTAATCAAAGCGGGTCCACCGCCGACGTGAAGATGCTTTACTCTCAAGAGGGCTTTTATTTAGAGGACGAAAATGCAGTCGGCTTTACCCGCCCGTACAAGGACGGCAAGTATAGCTTTATGGCAATGCTCCCCAACGAGGGCGTGGATATTTACGACTATCTTAACTCCCTCAACGGAGAAAAGTGGCGGGAACTTTGGGATAACGGCTGCGGGCGCACCGTGCACGCGAGAATCCCCGAATTTTCTTATGAAACGGAGCTTAGCTTAAACGAAGCCCTGTATAACCTGGGTGTTACGGATATGTTCTCGGGCGAGCTGGCGGATTTTTCAGGTATCGATAAAACACAGCAGCTCTACTGCGGTATGATGAAGCAAAAATCCTTTATTCAAGTGGACAGGGACGGCACCAAAGCCGCAAGCGTTACCTTAGCAGGCATGAAAGCCATGGCAGGCAACCCTGCCGGAGAAGTATATATCATCTTGGATAGACCTTTCTTCTACGCTATCGTGGACAATGAGTATAAACTCCCCCTATTCTTGGGCGCCGTTGTAAATTTGTAAGCTGTAAAATGATAAACACCGTTGCGATTGCAACGGTGTTTTTTTGTTATTTTATCAAATCCTTAATCACTTCGCCTGCGATAATCAAGCCTGCTACGGACGGTACAAAAGATATGCTTCCCGGGATAGGCTTTCCGCTCTCCTCGTCAAAAAGTGTAGGGGGTTTTGCCTCTTCCTTGGAATAGACCACTTTTAAGTGTTCTATCCCTCTTCTTTTCAGCTCTTTGCGCATCACGCGCGCCAAGGGGCAAATAAGGGTTTTGGATATATCCGCCACCTCAAACGCAGTAGGGTCCAGCTTATTTCCCGTACCCATGGACGAGATGACGGGGATATTTGCGCGTTTTGCGCGCTCGATAAGCGCAAGCTTTGCGCTGACCGTATCCATGGCGTCCACTACGTAATCATAGGCAGAAAAATCAAACTCGTCCGCCGTTTCGGGCAGATAGAAAAGGTTATGCGTATGCACGGTGATATCGGGATTGATATCCCTTATCCGCTCTTTGGCAACTTCCGTTTTCCACTTGCCTACCGTGGAATGGAGCGCAAGGATTTGCCGATTGATATTCGACTCGCTTAACGTATCCTTGTCTACAAGGTCAAGCGTACCCACGCCTGCCCTTGCAAGCGCCTCTACAACGTAGCCGCCGACCCCGCCGATACCGAACACCGCTACCCTTGCGTGCTTTAATTTTTCCACGCCCTCTTCTTCAATCAAGAGCGCCGTTCTTGAATATTGCATATTTAGCTCCAAGCCGTAGGCATAGTGCGGTTTTCCTTAAACCAAGCCGTGTCCTTCAACAGCGTGTCATTATTCGAACAGGAAACGGTAATTTGACCTTTCACGTTGTTCACTACGATATTTCCATTCATAAGCGCATAACTTGACCCCGATTTCATGGCAGGAACATAGACCTTATCTGTGTAAGGAGCTACGTTGTTGATAAATTCTTGGTGAGGAAAATCATGCTTATCACTCGCGCAACAACACGCCACCACGATTTCAGGTTGAATAACGGAGATAAGCGCACTAGTGCTTGAAGTGCTACTTCCGTGATGACCTGCTTTGTAAAGTTTGCACTTGGGCAAAGCATTATTTGCGACGAGGGATGCCTCTCCAGAACTTTCCAAATCGCCAGTAAAGAGATAATGATTATCTTTCCCTTGCGATATAAGCGTACAAACAGAATAGTTATTCTCGTTGCTCGTACTTTCTACATAATACTTTTGGTAGAGGATATTCATAGTAATCCCCTCGCCGAGCGTATAACTCCTTTTTGCGCCGTCCGTTTGATTGTAGCATTGCAACGCCGTATAATGGGTTGCGCCCAACGCTACTTCCGCGTCCCTTTTCGCTACGTAATCTTTATAAATATCTGTACTCTTTGTCGTTTTAGGAAAATCAATAATCGTCTCACAAACAAAGCTATCAAACACACCATTATAAGTACTCGAACCAACGAACGCTGCAATATGGTCTTGGTCGCCGTGAGTAGCAATGACGTACTCCAAGATACCGTCTGTACAGTATTTTTGAATATACGGCACAATTGTTTTCGCCGACCCCGTAGTCGAACCTGCGTCAATCAACACCTCGGTGTTTCCCGTTTTAATTAAAGTACAATCACCAGACGTAGCATTGCCAAGAAACAAAAAATGCACGCTCAAATCGGCTACGTCCGTTTCCTCGCCGCCCGAGCTAGAATTCTCGTCATTCGAACTGGAATCCTCATCAGTAGAACTGGAATTCTCGCCGTTCGAACTGGAGTCCTCGTCGTGTTCTGAGTTATATTCGTAGCTTTCCACGCGCGAAGAAAGGGTGCTTTCCTCTTCGCTTCCCTCAAAGACGTCAAGGTTTGAAGAGCTTGAATACGTACCTGCCCCACTCGTTTGAGGTAAAAAGCTGCACGCAGTAATCCCCACGCAAAGCGCAAGCGATACTAAAAAGGTTGTGATTTTATTCTTCATACTTTATCCTTTATGGAAAAACTGCCATCGAAGAAAATACTTCGACGGCAGTCGATTTTTTAAGCGTTAGCCCTTAGCAAATCACATAGATTCGTGAATGGTTCTGGAAATAACGTCGTCCTGCTGTTCCTTCGTCAATTTAATGAAGTTTACGGCATAACCGGAAACGCGGATGGTCAGCTGGGGATATTTTTCGGGATGCGCTTGTGCGTCCAAAAGGGTATCACGGTCGAAAACGTTAACGTTGAGGTGGAAACCGCTGTCGCCAACGTAACCGTCTAACATATTTACCAAATTATCTACTCTGTTCGACATAATATATCTCCTTTTATATTGTATTCTTTACCGGTGCGCCCGCGTTACGGGCGCAAGCCGACAATTTGTGGATTAGTCCTCTTTACCCAAGGATGCGGGCGTAATCGAGAAGGTGTTGGAAATACCGTCTCTCGAATACTCGTAGGGAAGTTTTGCAACCGATTCAAGGGAAGCGAGAGCGCCGTTGGAATCTCTACCGTGCATGGGGTTTGCACCGGGAGCAAGAGGCGTACCCGCCTTTCTGCCGTCGGGCGTGTTACCCGTCTTCTTACCGTATACAACGTTGGACGGAATGGTAAGAATGGAGGTGGTAGGAACGCTTTCACGATAGGTGTAGTGGCTCTTTACCTTGTTCATAAAGGTCTTCAAAAGCCATACTGCAAGTTCGTCTGCTCTGTCGTCGTTGTTGCCGTATTTAGGGAAGTCGCCTTCGATACGGAAATCTACTACGATACCGTCTTCATTACGAACGGGGTATACCTTAGCGTACTTGATTGCCGACAAGGAGTCTGCTGCGCAGGAAAGACCTGCAATACCCGTTGCGAAGAAACGACGTACGTTGGTGTCGTGCAATGCAAGCTCCAACGCCTCGTAGCTGTACTTATCGTGCATGTAGTGAATAAGGTTGAGGGTATTCACGTACAAGTCTGCAAGCCACGTCATCATGTTCTCAAACTTCGCGCAAACTTCATTAAAGTCAAGCGCGTCGTCGCCGGTGATAGCAACAAATTCGGGGGATACCTGCATGGGTTTGCCCGTCTTCTTGTCTTTCATGAGCTCATCCTTACCGCCGTTGATTGCGTAAAGCAAGCACTTAGCAAGGTTTGCTCTCGCGCCGAAGAACTGCATGTCTTTACCTACTCTCATACAGCTTACGCAGCAAGCGATACAGTAGTCGTCGCCCATTTCAGGACGCATCAAATCGTCGCTTTCGTATTGAATGGAAGAGGTGCGGATGGAAATTTCCGCGCAGTATCTCTTGAACGCCATGGGCAATCTCTTGGACCAAAGCACCGTGAGGTTGGGCTCGGGTGCAGGACCGAGGTTATCAAGGGTGTGCAGAATACGGAAGGAAGTCTTGGTAACAAGGGATCTTCCGTCCACGCCCATACCGCCGATAGATTCGGTAACCCAAGTAGGGTCGCCCGAGAAAAGCTCGTTGTATTCTTTCGTTCTCATGAACTTCACGATACGAAGCTTCATAACGAAATGGTCGATAAATTCTTGTGCCTGTTCTTCGGTGATAAGACCTTTCTTAAGGTCGCGTTCGATATAGATATCGAGGAAGGTGGTGTTTCTACCGATGGACATTGCAGCGCCGTTTTGATCCTTAACTGCAGCAAGGTAACCAAAGTACAACGCCTGAATAGCCTCTTGTGCCGTTTCAGCAGGCTTGGAAATATCGCAGCCGTAGATAGCCGCCATTTCTTTGAGCGCCTTAAGCGCTTTTACTTGGTCTGCTACTTCTTCGCGGTTTCTAACCTTATCGGGGGTCATGTCGCCGCTCATAGCAAGCTTGTCTTCTTCTTTCTTTCTAATAAGATAGTCTACGCCGTAAAGCGCTACGCGGCGGTAGTCGCCTACGATACGGCCACGGCCGTATGCGTCGGGAAGACCGGTCAAAATGTGCGCGGAACGAGCCGCTCTCATTTCAGGGGTGTATACGTCGAAAACGCCTTCGTTGTGCGTCTTTCTGTATTTCGTAAAGATTTCTTTTACGTCGGGGTCAAGCTCGTAACCGTACATGTTGAGCGCGCCTTCGGACATACGAATACCGCCGAAGGGCTGCAAGGAACGCTTGAAAGGCTCATCCGTTTGCAAACCTACGATTTTTTCGAGGTCCTTATCCAAATAGCCCGCACCGTGCGAGGTGAGTGTGGATACGATCTTCGTGTCCGCATTGAGTACACCGCCAGCTTCGCGTTCTTTTTTGGTAAGATCGCAAACGATTTCCCAAAGCTTTTTCGTAGCTTCCGTTGCAGGCGCAAGGAACTTTGCGTCGCCATCATACGGCGTGTAGTTGCGTTGAATGAAATCACGCACGTCTACTTCGTCGTCGCACCATTTACCGGGAACGAATCCTTCCCAACCTTTGTATTGCATCATATCAGTAACTCCTAATAATATTATTTTTCCTAAATTTATTGCATTCCTTAACGGGAATTTTTACCTAATGAGATTTAATCCTATTTAATTATAGCACCTTATTTGGAAGATGTCAATAGGAAAGGACAAAAAATTTTAAGATTTTTGTTTTTGTTCTTCAATTTTAGCGTCCAGCCAAATTTCTAAAATTTCCTCGGGCTGAAACCCAGAGCAGCGGGCGAAAATTTTCCCGTCCTCCATAAGGAGTATGGTGGGTACCTTTTCCACTTCCCACGCCTCCATCAGCGCCA
>JAZUQM010000120.1:0-8644 GCA_045605705.1 Candidatus Scatosoma sp. | reverse complement strand
GTCTTTACCAAGACCGTTCAAGATAACGCGAAGGGGTTGTTTTCTAACCTTGTTTGCGTTAAGCGCAATGGAGATAGCGCCTTCTGCAGCAGCGAAGGATTCGTGCCCAGCAAGGAAACAGAAGCATTCGGTTTCGTCGGAAAGGAGCTTTGCGCCGAGGTTGCCGTGCCCAAGACCTACCAAACGGTTTTGTGCAACGGAACCGGGGATACAGAACGCCTGCAAGCCGATACCGATAGCAGCAGCCGCGTCGGATGCTTTGGTGCAGCCTTTTTTGATAGCGATTGCACTGCCGACGGTGTACGCCCAAACTGCATTTTCAAAGCAGATAGGCTGACCAGCGCGTACGATTTTATCGCAATCTACGCCCTTTGCAAGGCAAATGTCTCTACATTCTTCAACGGAAGAAATACCGTATTCTTTCAATACGCCGTTGATTTTATCAATTCTTCTCTCATAACCTTCAAATAATGCCATTTGCTTGTCCTCCTATTACTCTTTACGAGGGTCGATGAATTTCACCGCGCCCTGTTCCGCAGTAAATCTGCCATAGTGTCCCATCGCTTTTGCGTACGCTTCGTTGGGTTCCATACCTTTCTTAATGAAGTCGGTCATTTTACCAAGGGAAACGAATTCATAGCCGATAACTTCGTTGTTTGCGTCAAGCGCAAGACGAGTTACGTAGCCTTCTGCCATTTCGAGGTATCTAACACCTTTTTGGAGGGTCGAGTACATCGTACCAACCTGCGAACGATGACCTTTGCCAAGGTCTTCAAGCCCTGCGCCGATAACAAGACCGTCATCGGAAAACGCGGACTGCGAACGACCATAAACGATTTGCAAGAACAATTCTCTCATTGCGGTATTGATTGCGTCGCAAACAAGGTCGGTATTGAGTGCTTCCAAAGGCGTTTTACCGGGCAAAATTTCCGCAGCCATAGCCGCAGAGTGGGTCATACCCGAGCAACCGATGGTTTCTACGAGCGCTTCTTGAATGATGCCCTCTTTGATATTCAAGCTGAGCTTACAAGCGCCCTGCTGAGGTGCGCACCAACCGATACCGTGGGTGAACCCGCTGATATCTTTGATTTCCTTCGCGTGAATCCACTTGCCTTCTTCGGGAATAGCAGCGTTTTCGTGGCGAGCGACGCCTGCGCCTTTCGCTACGCAGTACATCTGTTGAACTTCTGACGAAATTGTCATTATGAATTCCTCCAAAAATATTTTTATCTCTTTTCGTATTTTAGACAGGTGTTACACATAAACACCATGTACCATTAAACAGTATAGCATATATTTACAAAAAATTCAAGCATAGAAAAGAATTTTTTTTCATTTTCTTAAAAGAAATCCCCAAAAATCTTAACATAGTACAAACTGTAAGCCTCATAGGATAGCAAAGTGAGGTGAATCATTATGTTTTTGGATTTTTTATGGACCTTACTAGGGAAAATCGTATTCTTTACAGGCTCAATCGGGACAAAAAACTCTTTCCCAAAGCCCTTAACCAAAGAAGAAGAAGAAAAATATTTAACACTTGCCGCTTCGGGAGATAAAAACGCGAAAGATTTACTAGTAAAACACAATATGCGTTTGGTTGCGCATATCGTAAAAAAATATACGGGCGCGGCGGAAACGGACGATTTGATCTCCGTGGGAACAATCGGCTTGATCAAAGCTATCGGCACGTATAAACCCGGACACGGCACGGCGCTTGCTACCTACACCGCTCGCTGCATTGAAAATGAAATTCTCATGCTTATTCGCGCCAATAAAAAACACAAAAACACTCTTTCCCTTTCCGATCCCGTCGGTACGGATAAAGATGGAAACGAGCTTACCTTAATGGATTTGCTCTTCGAAAAAGAAGATTGCGTTTTTGAAGAAGTTGAGCGCTCCGTACAAAGAGAAAAGCTCCTAGAGGAAATCAAGCGTATTTTATCTGAACGGGAATATACCATCATTTGTCTGCGCTACGCGCTTAAAGGCGGTATTCCCTTACCGCAACGCGAGGTTGCAAACGTACTTAAAATTTCCCGCTCCTATATCTCCCGCATTGAAAAACATGCCATTGAAAAACTACGCCTTAAATTGCACGCGGAAGATTTTTTAGATTGACGTTATTATGCCACACATAGGTATTATGCGTGGCATAATCCCTCGTTTTTCAGGTTTTTTAGTCGTTAATTATGCCTGACATAGGTATTATGTCAGGCATAAATGACAAAAACTCCCCTTTTCAAGGGAGTTTTTCATGCAAAGGGATTTGAGTTTGTCTATAAGCCGAGTTCTGTCGTGTACGGTCATTTATCTAGGCTTGCCGTCGCCGACAAGCTCAAGCGATGTTCACGGTATTCCGCCGGACGGACAGCCCTATTGACGGATACCCAATCTTGCAGCGGGTGGGGTTTACATGGCATACCTTGTTACCAAGATATCGGTGAGCTCTTACCTCGCCTTTCCATCCTTACCGCAAGTGGGCTGCCCGAAGGCAATCAAGGCAGACGCCAAGCCGCTTGCGGCGGTTTATTTCTGTTGCACTATCCCTAAGGTCGCCCTCGCCTGACGTTATCAGGCACCCTGTCCTATGCTGCTCGGACTTTCCTCATGGTCTTTCAACCCCGCGACCGTATAACAAACTCAAATTCTTTTTCTATTATACCACCTTTTTTCAAAAAAATCATCTATTTTCCCTTGCTATTTTGAATAAAAAGGAGTAAAATATAATAAAAATAATAAATTAAAATGGGTAAGATTTGACTCTTTTTTGTAAAAAATAGAGCACGATTTATTCCTAAATCGTATAGGAACGCTATGAAAAAAACAAAAATTATTTGCACCATTGGTCCCGCTAGCGATAACAAAGAAACCTTTTCTAAAATGGCTGACGCAGGTATGGATATCGTTCGTTTGAACTTTTCCCACGGCTCGCATGAGGATTTCGCAAAAAAAATTGCGATGATTAAGGAGGTACGCGACAGCAAATCCCTCCCCCTTCCTATTCTCTTGGATACGAAAGGACCCGAGTTCCGTATTAAAACCTTTAAGGAGGGAAAAATCCACTTAAACGAGGGAGATCCGTTTACCTTTACGACGGAAGATGTTGAAGGCGATGAATCCCGCGTAGCAGTTTCTTACGATGGAATTTGCAAGGAAATGTCCCCCGGGGATAAAATCCTTTTGAATAACGGCATGATGGTTTTCCGCGTTACCGAGGTAAAATCACCCAACGTACACTGCGTTGTTGAAATCGGCGGCATACTTTCCAGCCGTAAATCCATGTTTTTCCCCGATAAGGAATTGCACATTGATTTTCTTTCCGAGCAAGATAAGGCAGATTTGCTTTTTGGTATTGAACAGGACGTTGATTTTGTCGCTCTTTCTTTTGTGTCTAGAGCGCAAGACGTTATCGACGCCAAGGAATTCTTGGCAAAACACGGCGGTTCGCACATTAACGTTATCGCTAAAATTGAAAACCGCGCGGGCGTAAACAACTTGCTTTCGATTATGGACGTTTCCGACGGCATCATGGTTGCGCGCGGCGATTTGGGGGTGGAAATTCCTTACGTAGAGCTCCCTAACGTGCAAAAACATATTATTTCTCAGTGCCGCATTCACGGCAAACGCGTTATTACCGCAACGGAAATGCTGGAATCCATGATTCACAACGCTCGCCCCACAAGAGCGGAAATTTCCGACGTCGCAAACGCTGTTTATGACGGTACGTCCGCCGTTATGCTTTCGGGGGAAACCGCTGCAGGCGAATATCCCGTTCAATCGGTAAACGCGATGGCAAAAATCGTAGAACATGCCGAAGATCATATCGAATATATCCAAACGATTGACAACTTTGAAATTGAAACGACCGCGGAAGCACTTTCGCACTCCGCCGCTACCTTAGCAAAGGATTTGAAAGCTAGCGCAATCGTCGTATGCACCCGTACGGGCGGTACGGCACGTAAAGTTTCCCGTTTCCGTCCTAATATCAATATTATCGGTATCACGACGGATATCCACGCTTATCGCCAATTAGCGCTTAGCTGGGGCGTTTTGCCCGCTATCACCGAAGAATACTCCTCGATTGATATTCTCTTCTATTTCGCAAAAGAAATCGCAAAAAAGAGCGGTTTGGTAAAGAAGGGCGATACGATCGTCATCACGGGCGGTACCCCCAACGGCAAAAGCGGAAATTCCAACCTTATCAACGTAGAAAAAATTTAACTTTATATGACAAAAACTCCGCTGGCTTAACCAGCGGAGTTTTTTATTGCAATAATTTTTGCGCATTTTTATAAAGGATTTTTTGCTTATCCTCTTCGCTTATATTTAGTGCGGAGAAATAGTCATGCATTTTTGAAATATCCTGCCAAGGACTGTCGCTGGCAAAAAGTATTCTATCCGCGCCGTGCTTTTCGATAATTTTAAGACATATATCCTTATCCATGGTTTGCAATACGAAAGAAGTATCAAAATATACCTCTTGCCCTGCCAACATGGCGTAGGATTCCTCGTACATGCCGCACGCGCCCATATGCGCAAGCACGAATTTGAAGGGCATCCCCACCTTTTCCAAAGCATTTAATACACCTTGAGGGCTACAATGCACACTCCCCGGATATCCGGGGTCTTTCCCTGCATGTGTAATTACGATTAAATCTTCCCTTGCCGCAGCTTTGAATATACGGATATATTTCTCGTCATCAACGTTGGTTTCTTGGTATTCGGGATGAATTTTAATTCCCTTAATCCCCAAGCTTTTGATAAGCGCCAGTTTTTCGTCTATATCCTCGCAATCGGGGTGAATACCTGCAAAGGAGTAAACACGGTGCTCGCCACGCGCAAAGCCATCGTTTACTCGCGTTGTAAAGCCTAAAACGCCTTCACACGACTGCGGATGGGTCAGGACGGGCAAAGCCACTCCAATATCCACACCTGCGCGTTCAAGCGCGCTATTCAAGCCGTTTAACGTTCCGTCTGCATAAGCAGGCATGCTCGACTTTTGAGAAAGAAACTCTATCGTTTTCTCTGCAATTCTATCGGGAAATATATGTGTGTGAAAATCGATTATCATTCCTTAAATGCCTCGCAAGCTTTGGCAAGGTCGGAGGTTTTCATAACGACAGACGCCTCGTCGCCCGTAATCGTCAAGCCGTACATATATTCTACGCTGATATTCTTTTCCGCAACCGTCTTTAAGATATTTTGCAAACCGCCGGGATTATGAGGAATACGCACGATTAACACGTCCGTCAACATGGACGAAAAGCCCGCCGCCGCCAAACGCTGTTTACCCACTTCGGGCTTATCGACAATAAGGCGCAACAATCCGTATTCCGTCGTATCCGCAAGGGATAAAGACTGAATATTGACTTCACTCTCCTTCAATACCTGCAATACTTCACCAAGTCTGCCCGTTCTATTTTCAATAAATACCGATAACTGCTTTTCAATCATTATTTTTTCCTCCAAATCAATCGTATTTTCGTTTATCGATTACGTGCACCGCCTTACCCTCGCTGCGTTTAAGCGAACCAGGCTGCACAATGGTAATCTTTGCATTTAAGCCGATAGCCTGCGAAATTGCGTGCGCTATCTTCTTCGTGAGCCGTTCAATACCGCGGATTTCGTCCGTGTAGAACTCGCTGTTGAGTTCCACCTGCACTTCCATGGTATCGAGGTTGTTAACTCTATCCACGACAATCATGTAATGAGGCGCAACCTCTTCCACTTCTACAAGCGCCGCCTCGACCTGTGAAGGGAATACGTTGACCCCGCGAATAATAAGCATGTCGTCCGATCTACCCTTGAAGCGGGAAATTCTTGCACTTGTTCTCCCGCACGCGCATTTCTCTCTCGTAATCGAGGTAAGGTCTTTGGTACGATAACGGATAAGAGGTAAGCCCTCTTTGGTAAGTGTGGTGAACACCAACTCGCCCGTTTCGCCGTCCGCAACCCCTTTTAACGTCTTGGGGTCTACGATTTCAGGGAAGAAGTGGTCCTCGCAAACGTGCAAGCCTGCGTGCTCTTCACAATCGCAAGCAACCCCCGGCCCCATGACCTCGCTAAGCCCGTAAATATCATGCGCATGGATATGTAACCGCTTTTCTATCTCTTGGCGCATTTTTTCCGTCCAAGGCTCCGCCCCGCAAACCGCCGACTTCAGTTTAATTTTGTCAAGCAGCCCCTCGGTTTGCAAAACCTCGGAAATATGTAATAAATACGAGGGGGTACAAGCAATTGCCGTTGCACCGAAGTCCACCATCATGGTCGTCAGCTTCTTAGAATTGCCCGTGGACATAGGCACAACCATTGCGCCAATCTTTTCCGCGCCGCTATGCGCACCTAAACCTCCCGTAAACAAACCGTAGCCGTAGGCAACCTGTATTACGTCGTGCCTGCCGATTCCCGCCATTGTCATACAGCGGGCAACACATTCCGCCCAAATATCCAAATCCCTGCGGGTATAGCCCACTACCGTAGCCTTTCCCGTCGTACCGCTGCTTGCGTGAATACGCACGATTTGCGACTGAGGAACGGCAAACAACCCAAACGGATAGGTGTCCCTCAAATCGTCCTTGGTTGTAAAGGGTAATTTTTCGATATCCTCTATCCCTTTAATATCCGTCGGCAGTAACCCTATCGCCTGCATTTTTTTGCGGTAAAACTCGACGTTATGATATACGTAATCGACGAGCTTTCTTAAACGCGCGCTTTGTAAATTTTGCATTTCTTCGCGGGACATGCACTCTTTCGTTTCATTCCAAATCATACTTTTACTCCTGATACCCCGCCTCAAACGCCGCCGTATTCAGGGCAACCGTCTTAGGCGGTACGGTGGCTGCAAGCACCCTCAGCCATTCTTCTTTCTCAAATTCCATATGTTTTGCCGCAAGCCCGAGCACAACGCAGTTAAGTACCTTTGTATTACCAAGCTTTGCTGCAATCGTATTTCCGTCTATTGCATATACGGTATGCTCTTTTTTGAGCGTTTCCATAATATTTTCGGGATATTCCGCAGCGCCGATAGTTACCGTCATAGGGTCGATACGACAATCGTTAACGATTAAAACGCCGTCCTTTTTCAAAAAATGTGCATAGCGGAGCGCTTCAAGTTTCTCGAACGCCAACAACACGTCCACGCAGCCCTCTTCGACGGTGGGTTCGCTCACCTTTTCGCCGTAGCGGACGTAAGTTACTACACTGCCGCCGCGTTGCGCCATGCCGTGCACTTCGCTAAGTTTCACGTCGTAGCCCGCCTCAAGCGCCGTTTTCCCTAAAATTCTACTGGTGAGCAAAGTTCCTTGACCGCCCACACCTACAATCATTACGTTCATTTTATCTTTCCACCTTTTCAATCGCGCCGAATTTGCAATAGCTTGCGCAAAGTCCGCAGCCGTTGCAAGCGGACGGGTCAATTTTTACCCCTTCTGCCGTTTTAGAAATCGCAGGACAGCCGATTTTCATACAAGCACCGCAATTTTTGCATTTTTCATTGACAACAGCGCAGTAATTAGGGAATTTTTGACCCTTTAAGAGGGCGCAAGGCGCTTTGGCAATAATCACCGTCAGCGCGTTCCCGTTTGCCGCCGCCTTAATTTTCTTTTCCAAGGCTACGATATCAAACGCGTTGATTTCCTCTACGTCCTCTACGCCAACCGCCTTACAAAGCGCAACCAAATCGACCGCATAAGTAGGCTCGCCTTTGAGCGTTTTACCCGTTGCGGCGTGGTCTTGGTGTCCCGTCATACCCGTGGTACGGTTATCAAGAATAATTACCGTGCCCGTAGCTTTGTTATACACCATATTCATAAGGGAATTTACGCCCGTATGCAGGAAGGTGGAATCGCCGATAACCGCGACCCATTTTTGCAAAAACTCTCTACCTTTTGCTTTTTCTATACCATGTAGCGTAGAAATGGACGCGCCCATGCAAATACAGTGGTCGATAACGTTAAGCGGAGCTACCGCGCCGAGCGTATAACACCCGATATCCCCCGCCGCGTGAATTTTAAGCTTATTGAGCACCGAGAATACCGAGCGATGCGGACAGCCGGGACAAAGAATGGGCGGGCGCGCAGGCGCTTGCGCCTTTTCAAATACTTCGTCGCTTTGACCCAGCAATCGCAATTTTAGCATATTTGCGCTATACTCACCTTGTACGGTAAAGAGGTTTTTACCCTCTACGGCATACCCCCATGCACGGATTTGTTCTTCGATAACGGGTTCAAGCTCTTCTACAACAACCGCTTTTTTCACCGAATTAATAAACTGCCCGATTAAATCCTTGGGCAAGGGATTAACCAAGCCTAATTTCAGTACTTTTGCGTTAGGGAACGCCTCTTTTAC
Organism: Candidatus Scatosoma sp.; assembly: GCA_045605705.1. Lineage (GTDB taxonomy): Bacteria > Bacillota > Clostridia > Christensenellales > Borkfalkiaceae > Scatosoma. The sequence continues at coordinate 298 of JAZUQM010000120.1, read as the reverse complement.
GTATTGATAAGCAATACCCGAGGTTATAAACCCGATTTCGCTGTCCTCGCCCTCTATTCTATTGATAGAAAAATCACAAGCGTCCTTTGCAAGACGGTTTTCACGCGCCTCTACCGCGACGTGGCGGCGAATGGCGTTGGCGGGCATCATGACGTATTTCGCCGCGTCCCTTGCGTATTCTTTATCCTCCACCTCTACGCGGGGAGCAAGCTCTACCACGCTTTGGGAATGAGAAAGCTTTGTGGTGGTGCGCAAAATTACGGGGGTATCATACTTTTCACTAATCTCGTAAGCAAGC